>CAZSWS010000052.1:0-20623 GCA_964610765.1 uncultured Parabacteroides sp. | reverse complement strand
ATTAAAGACTTTCTCTTTAGTAGAGTTATTGATATGGATAAGGGTTATTTTCATATCATTATTCAAACTGAGTGTATTATTGACGAAACGGTCGAATGACTCCAAGTCCTTTTTATCTACATTGGTTAAATACCCGATGTGCTTGATTTCCGTCAACTTATCCACTCTTCCTTGCAAAGGAACTGACAAGACAGGCACATTGGTTATTTCAATAATATCTGCTGCTACATTTCCAATAAGTTTTGGATTTCTTCCCTCTCCCCTTGTTCCTATAACTAAAAGAGCCGGTTTATAGCTGTCTACAAATGCCTCTATTTCCTCTTCAGCAAGTCCCTCTCTCAGCGAATAGGAGAAGTTGACGGATGGCATTTCACCTTTGGATATTTTATCATCTATTTCTTGACAAAGTGCGAGCATTTTTCTCCGAGCTTTATCTAGCACACCATCAGATTCTTCTCCTCTTACAATATTAGCAAATGGAACATTCATAGGGTAATGCAAATTTGCAAACACATTTAGAATTTTAACTTTGGCATTCAAAATATTCGCTACTTGAAATGCAGCTTCACAAGCCCGTAAAGAGTAGTCTGAAAAGTCTACAGCAACGAGTATCCGCATGCGTCCATCATCATGTTTGAATACTCCACTTCCTTCATAGCTTAATTTTTTGCTCAACCCTATTAAGCTAATGGCTCTATTCGCTTCTTCTTCTTTAACCTTCACATGATATCCTAATGAGACACTGTCACTGTTGGGTACTTTTTGAACAAATTCCTCTAAAGTTACCTCGATACCATTTCGTTCAAGCAGTCGTTTAGCAATCGTTGCTTTTTCTAACTGATGAATTGCTATTGTAATTAGATGATTTGACATGATGCGTATAGTTTAATCTGTTATAATGATGTATCACTTTGTACAACAAGATACAAAACATTTGCTATATCTGTTTATAAAGCAAGATACCTTAACATTTAGCTATACATTGTTGCTATTTCCGTCCACAGATTTCAGCAAACAGGCAATATGTGCAACGTTGAGGATTATCTGTCTGTGTAAAAGGAATATGTGGATTAAAAATTTCATCCATGCAGAAACGAAGTTCCTGTTCAAACTCTTCGATAAAAACAGAGAAATCTATTACATCTTCTTTTTTACCCCGCCCCTCTTTGTAAGTAATCAAAGGAGAAAAATCTTTAAACAGAGACCTTAAATAATAAATAGCCGGTTGAATTTGTTGACCGCTCTTTTCTTCTTTAGCCAACATCCAGCAATACATGAAGACTTGCATTATTTCTCCACGCCGATCTTTTAGTTCTTTATCAAATAAATGCTGAATAGAAGAAAAGTCACTTTTCCCTATACCGCTTTTATAATCAACAACCCTCAGTGCGCCTTTTACTTCGTCTATTCGGTCTATAAATCCTTTCAAGTTGATTACTGAGCCATCTGTAAGGTCTAGTTCTCCCTGGATGTTTCTTTCAGATTCGATATATTGAAAAGGGGTCAAACTACGGTCGTAGGTCAAAATTCTTTTGACATATTTACGAATAGTCTCACCAATAATAAAATGCTGTCCGGTTAATTTCCTTCTCTTTTTTGTTTTAAAAAACTCTTCAGCAAAAGCTATTTCTATTTTTTCTGTCAAGAGTTTTTCATTTTTAGCAATCAGTTGCAAAAGGTCAGCAGTTATCAGTTCTTTATTCAAAGGTTGATATAATTCCTCCATAACCTTGTGAATAATACTACCAAACATACCTCCCTCTATAGACTCACTAACATCATCAGACTCTTCAATGCGTTTGACCGTACCATAATAGAACTGAAGTGGACAGTTTAAGTATTTATTGATAGCACTTGCAGAAAGTGAACGATTTCCTCCTTTCTTGAATGTTGCTAAAAGTGCCTTCACTTCTTCATTTTTCTCTACACTAATGATTGGAGGAGGCGATGAAACTATATTATAAACGACCACCTCTTGTTTTAAGGGAAGTTCATAATGATAATTAAGCTGATGAATAAAACGACTTGCTTCACCTGTTTTTAAACCGGATGTTCGAGTATCGTAAATCAACCAGACACGTTTAGCTCTATATAAAAGGCGATAGAAATGATAGGACGATACACTGTCTTGTAATTCAGGCAAAGGAAGACCAAAAGCTTTACGTAGATTGAAAGGGATGAACGTAGTAGCCGCGTCTTTTGCCGGAAACACCCCTTCATTAGCTGATAAGATAATCAAATTATCAAAATCAAGCGTACGTGTTTCAAGAACTCCCATAACTTGCAGTCCGGATAAAGGTTCTCCTTGAAAAGGAATGCTTATAAGTCCGGTTATACGTTTCAATAAGCGAAAGTAGGTTTCATGCGTCATTCGAATAGAAACCTCTTCCAGCATATCATTCATCCGGTTAACCGCTGTATAGTATTGATAGATGAATTCCCGTTCCATATTATCCATCGTTATTGGGATGTTTTCATCATCATTCTCTATATTATCATCATCAACACCGGACAATAAGGCATTAAGTTCTTTAAGAATATGAATAAGATAGACTGAAAGATTCGCAGCATCTTCAACAACCTCAAATATCAATGTAAGCAGATTGGTTTTAGCCAACTCAACGGGTGAGATATAGATTTTATTGTTTCCTGTAATCTCTTTAGACAAAGAGCTAATTATATCCATATCTGACTCAATCACATACGGATGGCGTAAAATGGCTAATACATCTTTAAAATAAAAATAAGCTTGTGTATCTACATAGCGGATATTACGCTGTAAACTAGTAATATTCTCTATTAAAATAGCAACAGGCGTACTACTAAGCGGATATCCCATCGTTACATTTATCGTATCAATAGGCTCAGGAATATGATTGAGAATGGGCAGTAAAAGTTGCTCATCAGGAAGCACAATAGCTGTTTGAATGGCATTGTCATCAGTTAACTCTTTCGATGCAATCAAATTATCTAAAATTGGA
The DNA here is from genome assembly GCA_964610765.1 of uncultured Parabacteroides sp. Lineage (GTDB taxonomy): Bacteria > Bacteroidota > Bacteroidia > Bacteroidales > Tannerellaceae > CAZSWS01. Next base: position 17,642 of record CAZSWS010000052.1, on the reverse strand, counting down.
TAGATTTGTTTAGCCTGTCCTACATTTGATGGCACACCGATAACAGTAATCTCAGGAATAGGATGTCCTGTCGTTACTATTTCAGCAGAAGGAAAATCATGTATATTACGTTTAACGAAATAAGAAGCTTTGTTTTCCGGGTCTCTCACCCACTCCGACTCATAATCCCAGTAAAACTCGGCAACTCCTCCTTTTTTCAGAGATAGCAGTATCTTTCTTTCAGCTTCAGTTAGGGCATTAAGTCCAACAAATATCACCTTTTCATAAGTCATATCTTGTTGAATGGTTTGTTCACACTTTTCAGCTACTTCTCTAAAAATCATCCCTTCATATCCAAGCGAGTTTGCTTTCAACTGACTTTTAAACTCCGTATAAATATCAAAAAGAATTTCCCATATAGCAACAAAAGAATCTTCATTCTTTTTTTTCTTTTCAGGGTTAAATGAAGTCCAAAAAGAACGAATGGCAGCCACTTGATTGACAGATAAAAATTCAAAATCTCGATCTATTTCATGCAAATCGGTCACATTAGTAAAAAGAGATTTCGCATTGACGAGGTATTTATCCACGTCATCAAAATCACTCAAAAGTATATCCCCCCAGTATAAAAACTCATCAAAAGACTCCTCACTTCCACTTCGCTTTGTGTAGATATCATACAGCATAAACAACATACGAATTTTATCAGCAGGCAAAAGACCGCTCAAATCCGTTATAAAGTCACTAATGGTGAATATAAATGGTGAAAAAAGTGGCTGTTTAGATAATGAGGCTAAATGCTTTTGAAAAAACAAACCAGCCCTTCTGTTAGGGAAAACAAATACCAGCTTTTTTATATCAGAACCATATTCTTTATAGTATTTTTCCGCTATACGGTATAAAAAAGCCTTCATATTCAAGGAGTGTTCATCAATTGTTGCATTTTCTTGGGTATAGGTGAGTCGAAAGTTAATCGCTCCTTTGTATATGGATGAATCAGTTTAATTCTATCTGCATGCAAGGCAATTCTTTTTATCGGGTTCATAGTAGACCCATATTTTTTATCACCAACAATAGGAAATCCCGCATGTTCGAGTTGAACCCTTACTTGATTCTTACGTGAAGTTTCAGGGGTCAACCTTAATAGTGAAAACTGATCGTTATATTTCAACACTTTATAATGCGTTATTGCTTTTTGACCTCCGTTTTCTTTAAAAGAAGAATGCATTTTGAAATTCTTATCTTCAGTCAACCACGAGTCAAACGTAGCTTCTTTGGGTTCTATTTCACCTTCAACAACAGCCACATAAGTTCTTTCCACCACATAACTATCCCAAAATTGTTGCAGCATTTCTTGAGTTTCTTCATCTTTAGCAAGAATCATCAGTCCAGACACATCCCTATCCAGCCGATGCAAAACATGCACCCGGGCATTTCTTTTTTTCTTCAACACATAGTCTGATAACATTTTATAGACAGTTATTTGCTGTTGTTGCTGTCCGGTAGAAATTGATAATACTTTTGATTCTTTTTCTACAACGATAAGGTAATCATCTTCAAAAATGATTTGAAGTCCTTTCAATTCTTTTTTATTTTTCCTTAAATCTGCCGGATAAATGCCCACCTCGTCACCTGGCTTTAGTGCTAAATCAAATTGGGTTTGGGTTTTATCATTTACACGAATCTGTTTGTGTGTCAGCAGTGATTTGATAGCGTTTCTGCTTTTCCGAACATTATTTTCAATCAAATAATCTAACAATCCGGACTCTTTATTTACTTTTAGTACTTGAAGTGGTTTATTTTTATCTATTCTTCTCATTATATACCTAATTTGTTGGTCAAAGATAATTCTTTTTACGCCAGACCTTTATTATTTCATCAAGAAACTCTTTAGACACTCCATTGCATACGAGAAAAAGTCTAAAACTCAATTCCTTTTCTACTCAAAACACCGGATGTATAATAGTGCTTCACTTCTGTCATATCTGTCACTAAATCTGCCAACTCCAATAATTCAGGAGGAGCATATCTACCGGTTATTATGATTTCTGTTTGAATCGGCTTTTGCCTTAATACAGCTATTAAATCATCTATTGAAAACAGGTTGAAATTAACTGCAATTGTTGCTTCGTCCAAAATTATTACATCATATTGCTCTGAGTGAATGATTTCTGAAACCTCTTTCAGCCCATTTTTTGCAGCCTGTATATCTTCTTCGGAAGGTTCTCTTGAGATAAAACAGTCTTTGCCATACAGGTTTACTTTTATTGCAGGAGTTAACTGGCGTAAAACTTCAATTTCTGAATACACCATCCCTTTAACAAACTGGGCTATAAAGACTTTCTTCTTTGCCCCTACAGCTCTAACTGCTAATCCAATAGCAGCGGTAGTTTTGCCTTTCCCATTACCGGTATATACCTGTATAAAGCCCCTATTTTTCTCCATCAAACAGAATTATCCATGTTTACTTGTCATGATTTCCAAGACGACTTCATCTGTTTTCTCCATTCCGTCTGATCCAATGCGTGCCAGGTTCATAACACAACGATCTACATTCTCATCAATAATCCCTTCTACAGACGAGACACTTTTATGCTCCATAGCCAGTAGAGCGGATAAAACAGCCGTTGAAGTTCCACTGGAAATCTTCATGGAGCAACTGGGTTTAGCCCCATCACAAATCATACCCGTAAGATTGGCTATCATGTTTTTTACGGCATAACTCACTTCCGGGTATTCACCACCCATTAAATAGGTTAGCCCACAACTAGATCCTGTTGATGCTACGACACAACCACAAAGAGCAGACAGTCGTCCTAAATGTTGCTTAATATAAATGACAACCAAATTACTAAGCGTTAAAGCACGTATAAGTTGTTCTTCTGTTTTATTTCTTTTTTGTGCATAAACAATTACCGGAACAGTAGCAGCAATACCTTGGTTTCCACTACCGGAGTTACTCATTACCGGAATCATAGCACCTGCCATTCGGGCATCGCACGCAGCCGAAGTATAAGCAAGCATGTCAGACATCGGATTATCACCAATCAGTTCTCTTTCATTAAAGGAAGTGAGTATTTTTCCTAATGAATGGCCATAGTTCCCTTTTAGTGATATCTCTGCCGCTCGCAAATTCATTTCTCCGGACTCAAGGATAAAGGATAAGTCTTCTAAAGGTGTTTGCATAGAAAAATCATATACCTTCTGTAAATTCAATTTTATTTCACCCTCATCCTCGCCATGCCTAGCTTCATTGATTTCTTGATTCAAAATGATTGTATCATTCTTTGACAAATGAATGAATCGGGTATGATCAATAGCTATAATAGCTCTGGCTTGATTATGACCCGCTGTACAAATCACTTCGATATATAGTTTTGGTATAACACCTCGCTTTAGAGCTATCTGGATAACTTTCTCTGCTATAAGTTTTTTTCCCTCCTCTACATCATCTGAAGAGACATCTTTCAACACTTCTAAGCCATAAGACGATTTTCCGACCAATGCACCCAAGGCTACAGCAATAGGCAGTCCGGTCATTCCGGTACCGGGTATGCCTACTCCCATCGCATTTTTCAACACATTAGCACTTAATAACACCTCAATATGCTGTGGAGTATCTTCCAAGAGTTCTGTAGCTTTCGCAACACATAAAGCCACCGCTATAGGTTCTGTACAACCAATAGCCGGGATTACTTCTTTTTTTATTAACTCAATGATCTGTTTTCTTTCAGAATCGTTACTTTTCATCTACTTATTTATATATATAGTTTACATCCTGTCATTAAATGAGCTCTATAGTTGCATTTATGCACACAACACCTTCTATTAAAAGGAGATAGTTTCTTTTTCAACGTGTAAAATTAAGCTAAATTCCCTATACTAGCAACTAGAATTAAGCTTGAAAAAACATTTCATGCTGAGATCTATCAGATATTTTTTTAATATCCGACAGACGCAAGTTTGCTATTAAATATTTTAATTGCAAGATGATACTTTTTCATACACAAACGCATGAAGAGCATTTGGTTTGCTCAAAAAAAGTCATATATTTATATTATATTTGCCGAAGAAAAAAGTATAGTACATCAACAGCATGAATCCAACTGAAATTAATGAAATAGAAGATAATACGAACAATTCCCTTCCTCAAAATGACACATCCTTAAACGAAGAAGATATAATTTCTGAAGACATCGGTTATAAAACACCTGAAACTAAAGATGGTAAAACACTTTCTCATCTTTCCGGGATGTATCAGAATTGGTTTTTGGATTATGCCTCTTACGTTATACTTGAACGTGCCGTCCCTCATATTAATGATGGATTCAAGCCCGTTCAACGTCGCATTCTTCACTCTATGCGTGAATTGGAAGACGGACGATATAACAAAGTGGCTAACGTAGTGGGTAATACCATGCAATTCCATCCGCATGGCGATGCATCTATAGCTGATGCATTGGTGCAATTAGGACAAAAAGATCTATTAATAGACTGTCAGGGAAACTGGGGGAATATTCTTACGGGCGATGGTGCTGCTGCTTCCAGGTATATTGAAGCCAGACTTTCTAAGTTTGCCCTCGAGACGGTATTTAACCCTAAGACTACAGAATGGAAGCTATCGTATGATGGTAGAAAGAAAGAACCGATTACATTACCGGTCAAATTCCCTCTTCTACTCGCACAAGGCGTAGAAGGGATTGCCGTTGGTCTTTCTTCCAAAATACTACCGCACAACTTTAATGAGCTCATAGACGCCTCAATCGCTTATCTGAAAAAGGAACCATTTGAAATACATCCCGATTTCCAAACAGGTGGATACATAGATGTTTCAAAATACAATGAAGGAGAACGAGGTGGAACAGTCAGAGTACGAGCAAAAATTAGCAAGCAAGATAATAGAACACTTGTCATCACTCAAATTCCATTTGGCAAAACAACCTCTTCGGTTATAGATTCTATACTTAAAGCCAACGAGAAAGGTAAAATAAAAATCAAACGCATTGATGATAACACTGCGGCAGATGTTGAAATATTAGTTCATTTGATGCCGGGAGTTTCATCAGACAAAACGATTGATGCACTCTATGCTTTTACTGATTGTGAAATTAGCATTTCTCCCAACTGTTGTGTCATTAAAGACAACAAACCCTATTTCTTAAAAGTAACAGATGTTTTACGCCACTCAACAGATTGTACAAAAGAGTTGTTAAGGCAAGAACTGGAAATACATAAAGCAGAGTTGGAAGAAGCCTTGTTTTTTGCTTCGTTAGAACAGCTGTTTATTGAAAATCGTATCTATAAAGATAAAGAATTTGAAGAAGCGCCTAATATGGACAAAGCGATTGCCCATGTTGACTCGCGACTAGAACCTTTTAAACCACAATTATTGAGAGAAGTGACCCGCGATGATATTCTACGTCTGATGGAAATTAGAATGGGTCGTATCTTAAAGTTCAATTCTAAGAAAAACGAAGAGCTTATAACCAAATATGGTAAGGAGATTGCTCAAATAAAGAAAAAACTGGCTCGTCTGACGCAACACACGATTGATTGGTTTAAGATGCTGAAAGAAAAATATGGAGCAGCCTATCCTAGACAAACTGAAATACGCAGCTTTGACACCATTGAGGTTACAAAAGTAGTTGAAGCCAATCAAAAACTCTATATAAACCGATCGGAAGGATTTATAGGAACCAGCTTAAAGAAAGACGAATTTGTTTTCAACTGCTCAGACTTAGACGATGTCGTCATCTTCTACCGTGATTGTACATTCAAGATTATTAAAGTAAGCGATAAGGTTTTTGTGGGACAAAATGTTATCCACATTGCTTTATTCGATAAGAATGACACACGTACGATATACAACATTGTGTATCGCGATGGCAAATCAGGTACTAATTATATCAAACGCTGCTCTATCACGAGTGGAATGCGTGACAAAGAATATAATTTAGATAAAGGAACACCCCATTCACGCATTCTTTATTTCAGTGCTAACCCCAATGGAGAAGCAGAAACCATCAAGGTAATTCTTAAACCTAAGCTACGTCAGCGAATATTACTGTTCGAAAAAGATTTTAGCGAAATAGCCATCCGCTCACGATCAAGCTATGGTGTTATCCTAACAAAGTCAGAAATACATAAAATCAGCCTTAAACAAAAGGGACTATCCACACTCGGAGGTCTAAAAGTATGGTTTGACCATGATGTGTTGAGGTTAAATTATGACGGACGTGGGGAAGAGTTAGGTGAGTTTGATGCAGAAGACACAATACTTGTTGTTTTATCTAACGGAGATTACCACACTACAAACTTTGATTTATCCAATCATTACGAAAAAGGCATCATTGCTATCGAAAAGTATGAACCTGACAAGTTGTGGACTGCTATTTATTATGAATCAGAGCAAAAAGCATTCTATATGAAACGATTCACAATGGATGCACGAACTACAAACTTGAATCTCATGGGCGACAATCCAAAGAATGTACTTCACTTGCTGACCGATGAAAAATACCCACGCATCGAAGTCATATTCCCCGAGGATTCATCTAACAAACCATTGATTATTGATGCTGAAGAGTTTACTGTTGAACGAAGCTACAAAGCCAGAGGACGGAAGATAACAGATGACCCTGTAGAAATCATTAACGAACTACCTCCCGAACGCTTTGATGCTCCAGAAAAAGAATCAACCGAAGAACAAAGTGAAAAAAAAGATGATTCCGGACAGTTAAATCTCTTTAATGATTAATATTCATGAGAAAGATCCAACTGATTTTTTTGCTAACCCTTCTCTCATTCGCTTCTATTTGGGCACAAGAAGATTTAAAAGAAGAGCCATGGTCCGTTAATGCAGCTACACTGATTGGCGTTGGCGGATACAACATTAAGGATACCTACTTATCTCCGATTAAATATACCGGAATAGGTTTTCGCGTATTAAATGAGCGCATGAAAGTTGTCTCACTTGGCAACTATAAGTTTTCACGTCAGCAAATGATTAATCTGGAGATTTCATCCACAGAGAATCCTACAGGAACAGCTAGCAACTTCTCCGGATTTGTAGACTATAGTTTAGGTTATCATTACCGGATGCAACCTATGGATGATTTACAAGTAATGGTTGGTCCATCCATACGTGGCATGCTGGGCTTTGTCTATAACACAAGAAATGGGAATAATCCGGCCAATGGAAAATTAGATATAGATATTAACTTATCCGCTATAGCCATCTATAAGCTGCCAATTAAGAGCTATCCCATTGTTTTGAGGTATCAAATAGACCTGCCTTTTATGGGAGTATTATTTTCACCTCATTACGGACAGTCATATTATGAAATATTCAATGAGGGAAACAAGTCGGGCATTGTACGCTTTAGTTCATTTCACAACAAATTTGCTGCACGAAACTACTTTACTGCCGACTTTCCTATTGGCAACTTCACCATTCGCGCAGGATACCTAAACAGTATTTACAGAACAAATGTAAACGACATACGAGGACATATTGTTTCCAACTCGTTTCTTATTGGTTTCGTAAAAGAGTTTGTCTCTTTTGGCGGAAAAAAACTAAAAAAGAAAAACAATCACTACCGAAGTGCTTACTATTAATCTGCACATAGTCATGAAAAACATCATATTTAGCTTATTTATTGCATGCTCTCTTTTCACATTCTTTGCCTGTGAAAAGGCAGATAAACCCACCATGAATCCCTACACAAATTTGGATGCTCTCTGGAGTATTCTAGATGAGAAATACTGCTTTTTCGAATACAAAGATATTGATTGGGATAAGATTTACGTAAAGTATCGCTCTGAAATCAAAGACGATATGAATCAGTATGAGCTTTTCGACCATTTGGGGAATATGCTAAATGAACTACAAGACGGTCATGTAAACCTAACCTCCAAGTTTGATCGTTCTCGCTATTGGGATTGGTATGAAAAGTACCCTCTTAACTTCTATGAAGAACTGAAAAATCATTACCTAGGCATTGGCAATGATTACAAAATAGCCGGGAGCATTGAATATAGAAAATTAGCAGACGACAAAATAGGCTATGCATATTATGGTAGTTTTGCCAATATAATTGGGAATCAAAACTTAGACTATATGCTTTTTTACTTTAAGGATTGTGATGGATTGATTGTCGACATTCGAAACAATGGAGGGGGATCGCTCGCTGTATCTGATCGGTTTGCCGCTCATTTTTTTGATCAAAAAAGAATCGTTGGATATATTCAACATAAAACGGGAAAAGGACACAATGATTTCTCAAAACCTCACCCCTTAGAACTTGAGCCGGCTTCAGGTGTACGCTGGTTGAAACCGGTTGTCATTTTAACTAACCGCCACTGCTATAGTGCTGCCAATGATTTTGTAAATAAAATGAAAGGACTTCCTCATGTTACAATCATTGGCGATGTAACCGGTGGAGGAAGCGGCCTTCCTTTTTCTTCAGAAATTCCGATTGGTTGGGGTGTGCGTTTTTCATCTAGCCCCATGCTAGATGCTGATATGAAACATACTGAATTTGGCATAGAGCCTGATATTCGATTAGAACTAACCAATGAAGATATTCTGAACAAAAAAGATACATATATTGAATATGCTATTCAATACCTAAAAGATAAAGCTGAAGAAAAAAACAAATAAAAGATGAAAATAGAACAGAATTACTCACTAAAGAAGCACAACACCTTTGGTTTAGATGTAAAAACTCGTTGGTTTATGGAGTACTATAATGAAGAGGAACTTCAACGAATACTGCGTGACGAGTATTTTCATGAGCTAACCTCCCTTCACATTGGCGAAGGAAGTAATTTATTGTTTGTAACAGATTACAGCGGAGCTATTGTACATTCAGGCATCAAAGGAATAGATATTTATGAAGAGTGTGATGATGCTGTTCTTTTAAGAATTGGTGCCGGAGAAATATGGGATGAAGTCGTTTCCTTTGCTGTTGAGAACAACTGGGGAGGCATTGAAAACTTATCCTTAATACCCGGAGAATCCGGATCTGCTGCCGTACAAAATATTGGCGCGTATGGAATAGAAATAGCTGATGTGATTGAAACGGTCGAAGCGTATAATCAACTTACAGGCGAACGAAAAGCTTTTTCACGAGAAGAATGTATGTTTAGCTATCGAAAAAGCTTTTTTAAAGATCCACATCAAGACCCGCATATCATCACCTATATCAATGTGCGCTTATCCAAAAATCCCCGTATTAATTTAAGCTATAAAGACTTAGAGTTAGCTTTCAAAGACCAAACAAGCATTACTCCTGCCGATGTGCGTAAAGAAGTTATGCGTATTAGAGAAAGCAAACTACCTGATATTAAACAACTGGGTAATGCCGGAAGCTTCTTTATGAACCCCATTATTTCTACAGAACAGTTTGCCGAACTCGTAGCTACTTATCCGGATATATCTGCTCATGCTACTCCGGATGGTCATATGAAGATATCTGCAGGATGGTTGATAGAGCAGGGTGGATTCAAAGGGAGAACATTTGACAATGTGGGCGTTTATGAAAAACAAGCGTTAGTTTTGGTCAACCTAGGCGGTGCTACCGGTGATGAAATTGCTTCTGTTGCTGAAACAATCAGCGAAGCTGTTTATAAACGCTTTGGCATTAAACTTACTCCTGAAGTTAAATTTGTCTATTCATAATCTATGAAAATAACATTTCTTGGAACCGGAACATCTACCGGAGTTCCGGAGATTGGCTGCACCTGCCAGGTTTGTCAAAGCAATAATCCAAAAGACAAACGCTTACGTACTTCTGCCTTAATTGAAACAAAAGGGAAAAGTATATTGATAGACTGCGGTCCTGACTTTAGATATCAGATGTTGCGCGACGGGCACACTTCTCTCGATGCCGTATTGGTTACTCACGAGCATTACGACCATGTGGGAGGACTAGATGACCTTCGTCCTTTTAGTCATGAAAAGGAAGTAGATATTTATGCAGAAGACTACGTGACCGATGCTATTATTAGCCGTATCCCCTATTGTTTTCGTAAAAATAAATATAAAGGAATTCCTAACCTTAACCTACACGCTGTCAGAGAGCCTTTTATGGCTTCCGGAATAGAAGTAGTTCCTATTAGAGTTGTTCATGGAAGTCTTCCCATTTTCGGCTACCGTATAGGTTCTTTAGCTTATATCACAGATATGAAAACGATAGCAGATAAAGAAATAGAAAAACTGGAATCACTGGATGTTTTGGTTGTGAATGCACTAAGGATTGATGAAAAACATCCGAGTCACCAAGGACTGTATCATGCATTAGAATTTATTGAGCAAATAGCTCCTAAAAAAGCATATCTCACACACATGAGTCACAAGATAGGATTGCATGATGAGATAGAAAAGCTACTGCCTGACTACGTGCACTTAGCCTATGATGGGTTAAGTTATCAAACAGCAGATTGAGCTATTTCTTTGGTAGTAGTTTCTTGCTTTCAGTAACAAAGTATTTACACCAAGGTTTTAATCCACACGATTCACATTTAGGTTTTCTAGCTAGACACACATAGCGCCCGTGTAATATCAGCCAATGATGTGCTTTGGGAATAATCTCTTTTGGAATATACTTTACCAGCTCTTTTTCAGTAGCCAGAGGCGTTTTGCTATTATTCGTCAAGCCAATACGATTAGATACTCTAAACACATGCGTATCCACTGCCATTGTAGGTTTGTTATAAACAACCGAGGCAATCACATTGGCCGTTTTTCTACCTACGCCGGGAAGTTTCATTAAGTCATCAACTTCTTCCGGAATATTCCCACCAAATTCTTGAAGAAGAACTTGTGCCATTCCAACCAGATGTTTGGATTTGTTATTAGGATAAGAAACACTTTTAATATATTGGAACACATCGTCTGCCGAAGCTACAGCTAGTACTTCAGGGGTAGGAAATGCTTCAAAAAGCGCAGGAGTAACAAGATTCACTCGTTTATCAGTGCATTGGGCCGAAAGAATAACAGCCACCATGAGCTGAAATGGATCACTATAGTGCAATTCAGTTTCAGCAGCCGTTGCATTTTCTTCAAACCATTGCAGAACAGCTCTATATCTTTCTTCTTTACGCATATTTATGGAAAATCCGATTGTGTTTTCTTCTCGGACAGCATCGCACTGTCCGAGAAGATGGTATCTGATTATGGTTTACAATTAGAAAGCTGATTTGAACTGTTCCAGAAAACGAACATCATTTTCAGAGAACAAGCGCAAATCTTTCACTTCATATTTAAGATTGGTTATTCTTTCAACTCCCATACCTAGGGCATATCCTGTATATACTTTACTATCTATTCCGCAGTTGTCTAAAACATTAGGGTGTACCATACCGCAGCCTAAAATTTCCACCCATCCTGTATATTTACAGAAAGCACATCCTTTACCACCACAAAGATTACATGAGATATCCATCTCAGCAGAAGGTTCTGTAAAGGGGAAATAAGAAGGACGTAAGCGTATTTTAGTAGATGAACCGAAAAGTTCTTTTGAAAAAAACAGAAGTGCCTGTTTTAAATCAACAAACGAGACATTTTTATCAATGTATAAAGCCTCTATTTGATGAAAAAAACAATGTGCACGATATGAAATAGCTTCATTTCTATATACACGTCCCGGACATATAATCCGGATAGGTGGTTGGGTTTTCTCCATCACACGTGTTTGTACAGACGAAGTATGTGTACGCAATACAATATCAGGACGTCGCTCAATAAAAAACGTGTCTTGCATATCTCTTGCCGGATGGTCTTCAGCAAAGTTTAGAGCAGAAAAGACATGCCAGTCGTCTTCAATCTCCGGTCCTTCAGCAATACTGAATCCTAAACGAGCAAAAATTGAACAAATTTCTTTTTTTACAATAGATAAAGGATGGCGAGTTCCTAGAGTTACTGGATAGGGAGTTCGGGTTAAATCAATAGTATCATCAACAGATTGATTGTTTTCCAGAATATCTTTTAATGTTTTAATCTTTTCTTGCGCCGAATCTTTTAATTCATTAATCAGTTTCCCAACTTCACGCTTTTGGTCTGCTGCAACATTACGGAAGTCATTCATCAGCATAGATATCTCGCCCTTTTTACTTAAATATTTGATGCGTAAGGCTTCTAGCTGTTCGGCATTGTCCGCTTTGAAGTTCTCAACTTCATCCAAAAGAGACTTTATCTTCTCTATCATTCTTAATCCAGTTAATTTTCTAACAAAATTACTGTTTTATTTTATATGAACAACGTTTTGCTGCTGAAATACAGTACAAAGAGCATCCGGCAAACTCTTTTTCACATATCATTTGCTTCCGAAAGCAAGGAAGGTGGTATGTTCTTTTTCGATTTTACGCCCAGTGTTTTCAGTTTTTCAGCTTGACCAATTAAATTGCCTTTTCCATCTTTTAGTTTATTAAAAGCCTGACTATAACTTTGATGGGCTTTATCCAGGTTTACTCCTATTTCAGACATATCGGTCACAAATCCTACAAACTTATCATACAAGATAGCCCCCCTGTCTGCAATCTCTTTAGCATTGCGGTTTTGATATTCTCTTTTCCATAAATCAACGGTCAGTCGAAGTGCTGCTAGTAAATTTGTAGGACTAATCAAGACTATACGACGACTATACGCATATTGCCACAAGTCATTATCTCCCTGCAAAGCCAAAAGATAGGCAGGCTCATTCGGTATAAACATCATCACAAAGTCAACCGAGTCAGTAAAATCCTGATAGTTCTTAGCACTCAGTTCATCAATATGTTTTTTGACCGATTGTAGGTGTTCTTGCAATGCTTTGTCCTGTTTTTCCTGCGTGTCAGCATTCACATAGCGCGTATAGGCTGTCAATGAAGTTTTAGCATCAATAATTACTTTTCGATTGTCGGGGTAGGCTATAATGACATCCGGCTGCAAACGACTTCCTTTTTCGTTCTTCAGCGTATTTCCATCATCGTCACAAAGAAACTCTTGCACAAAGTATTCCCGATCTTTTACCAAACCGGACTTCTCCAAGATATTTTCTAATATCATCTGCCCCCAATCACCCTGTGTCTTAGCATCTCCTTTCAGTGCTTTAGTCAAGTTATTAGCCTCTTCGCTGATTTGCTGGTTTAATTCAACCAGACGACTCACTTCTTTACTCAGCGAAAAGCGTTCTTTCGACTCTTTGTCATATACTTCTTCCACTTGCTTTCGAAACACTTCAATGTTTTCTCCAAGAGGTTTTAATAACGAGCTTAAAGCCTGCTGATTAACCTGCGTAAACTTGGCTGTTTTCTCTTCCAATATGCGTGACGCTATATTTTCAAACTCCAAATTAAACTGTTTACGAAGAGCTTCCATTTCCAGCTTTTGAGTAGCTAGCTTTTCTTTTAAAAATCGATTGTCAGCATATGCGTTAGCTAGCTCTTTTGTCAGTTGCTCCTCTTTAATAAGTTTAGCCTCTAGTTCTTCCTTTTCAGCTTTACAGGTGTCTAAATTCACTTCAAGTTTAGTGACATATGTACCCATGCGATATTTGACTAGCAAATACACAAATACACCTCCCACAAGCAGACCAATAAGTAGATAAATCAATTCCAATACTTTTCCTTTAAATAATGATTATCTACAATAGTACAAAAAACAGACTGATTATTCACTCCAAACGCACCGATAATTGAAACGTCTGTTTGGTGCCGTATCGCCATTAAGCGTTAATGAAATGGGGTCTTCCAGTTGTTCGGCATTGTCACTCCATTTAAAGTCAAACGTGAAATGTTTAGCATTTAGCTCCATAGCACTTCGTGGAATAGCTATTTCCATCTGATTCTCTTTTTGCCTGTAATCAATAGAGGCTACTTGCTTCCAATTCCCTTTTTCATATTTCATCAAACTTGTTTTCCGGTTATTTTTCACTGATTTATTAATGATGAAATCATAGCCATGCCATCCGGTTGACGAGTCATTATCGCTATCAATCAATAACAGCATCCAGTTATGATCAGTGTATGAAGTCATGGAATTAGCCGTTTCAACATAAAAATATATATTCTTTTTATCAACCGCCACCTTGCTGGTAATGATGTCATTTCTGCCCGATGTGTTGGTATACTGCATCCCCCCGTATCCCATGTAGTTACGATGAGCCACATCTCCTTTCGTATCTCTATATTCATTTTCAACAGTTCCCCAGTCTGCAAACTGCCCATCTATTTTCATTGTTACATAGCCTTTGCTTTCAGGAGTGGGTCGCACTCCTTTGTATTTTCGGATGTTTTGCGCCATCTGCATGTAGTAATTATCTGTATAGCCACCTTTCATGGGTTGTATAGTGCGGTTGAATTCAGCGTTATATTGATCTACAAAATAGAACGGATTCTCACGGCCTAAAAATTCGGTAGGTCCGGGCTGATTTCCTCCGGGATCTAGTCCGGCTTTATATTTTCCGGCTGTCCACTCGTTCCAATCATTCACATAAATAAACATCGGGTCTGTTTTTAAGGCTTCATCCCATCTTTCTTGAAAATATATACCGTAAGCGGTAGGGTCTTCTACTGTTTTTCCCAGCCAAGGCACATACGTTGGCTCCGGCATATCATATTCGTTTAATGCAGGCTGACCATGTTCTCGAGTCCAGGATTTACCGACAATAGAAATAGGATGCTGTGCGGTCGTAACAGCTGCTTCTTCTTTGATACCTTGATGGGTAGAAACCAATTCGTCGGGATGTAAATCAAGTACTCTTTTATCACACAACTCATATCCAAAGCTCCATTTATCTTCCTGTCCTATAAAACGCTGTCCGCCCCATTCATAGTAGCCCCACCACATTGCTCGTAGGGTAAAGAAGTTTTTTACTGCCAACGTATAATCTTTATAGTGTTCTTCTGTATAATCCGGATCTCCATAATGCGGATTTCTTGGATTTGTCTTCGCATCAGGGTCATAGTTGGGGTTTGGGTTAGCTACTCCCCCTCCATTCGCATCCAACGCAGGATTGTCACTACATAACAACAACGGTTTATCTCCCCAATAAAACCATAAATCCCTGTATTTATCTTCTTTATATACTTTTTCATATAAGTCTTGAACCACAGTAATTACTGGTCCATTGAAAGCCCAAAAGCAGAACTGAGGAACTTTATTTCCTTCCAAACGCATTTGTTGCATAACACCAAACACCACTTCCCATTCGTCCCAATATCTTACAGCATTGGTTACATCCATAATGAGCACGTCTACTCCCGCATCAGCCAGCATAGACATGTCTTTACGAATTACGTACTCATCTTTCGACAAGAAATAACCATATTCGGGTTCACCCCAATGATACGACCCTTCTGTCCATAGTGGATGATTGGCATCTAAACGTGCACCCGGGTCTTGATTCAGGATATTGGTTACATTCGCCGTATAAGGAGATTTAAGTTTATGCAGATTGTCACTGTGCCAGGTGATATAAAAAATACCAATCGTACGTCTTTTATCTATTTTCTTTCCGCCTACTTCATCAAAGTCAGGCATGGTACGCCCAAGTGCATCTGTCCCTACCCATGTATCAGGGTATAAGTCGCGATATTCTTTCGTATTCTTCTCTTCATTATATTGAGCGTAAATTAAAGAACTCACGAACCATAAAGAAATAAAAGTGAGTATAAGCTTTTTCATAATTATTGGTGGTTTATCTAAATGTCTTTATTTAAGGGATATAAGTTTTGTTCCTTTTATTCAGTAATTAAGTAATTAAAACGACCGGATGGAGCCACATCTCCATGGATATAGAAATCACTAATAACGCCTTGATCTTGCATATTGTCCGACCATTTTATTTCAAAATGAAGTTTCCCTTCTATTCCTAACAGTGATTTCGCAACAGCAAACTCCATTTGGTTTCCTTTAACCGCAAAGTCAGCTTCGCCTACTTTCTTCCAATCCCAGCCGGAACTGTGTTTTTCTACGGTTGCTTTATTATGCGCATTTACACGGTTAATGATATAGTCGTATCCCTCCCATCCGGTTTCATGCTTTCTGTCAGTATTTATCAACAAACGCATCCATGCGGGGTCAGTAGAAGGAGTAATTGTTTCTGCCGTTTCAATATAGAAATAAACGTACACATCATCATGCGCCACCTTTGTCTGTACAAAGTCATTTCTTCCGGTAGTATTTCTATAATACAAATCGCCCCAACCTTCACTATCACGATGCAGAGTGCTTCCTTTGTGTGATTTAAATGCAGGCAAAACCTGCTCCCATTCCGCAAAAGAACCATCTATTTGAATCGTATGCTTACGTTCTATCTTTTCTATGGGGGCTACTCCTTTAAATTTGCGGATATTTGCAATTAGCTGATAATAGTAATTATCACCATGACCACCTACCATAGGTTCAATGTCACGGCTCTTTTCCTGGCTAAACTGGTCAGGGAATGCGTTTTCTTGTCCCATCCACTCTTCATGCCTTCCTGCAATCCATTCGTTCCATCCGGTTACAAAGATATATTGAGGATCTATTTCTAAAGCTCTATCCCATTGCTCCTGAAAGTTATATCCATAGTCAACCGCATCTTTTGTAGTTATCTCTCCTTTTTGATGGGTATAACTTCTTCCAAACGTATTGGCAGAGTTCATAGCAGATAATCCCAATTCTTTTGACCAGTTTTGGCTGACACCCACAGTGACTTGTTCAAATGTACCATCCGGTTTTTTACCAAACCCATGTTGCGGATAGATTTCTAGCCATCCCCAATGATCTGTTCGTTCAGGTCCCATATTATATACCGGTTGACCCGGACGGAAAGTGAAAAAATTACGTATTTCATTATTCAGCTTTTTTTCTGCCGAATCATTACTGTTCAAATCCAGCATTTCAGGATAAGCCATAATCACCGGTTTCCCCTCCCATTTGAACCATAGTTCTTCATACAATCCGGGACGATATAATTTCTCGTAGATACTTTTGATGGCCACTTCACTTCCTTCCGAAGGACCAAAAGCCAACATGAAAGCGATCTGAGGCGTTTTCACTCCGTCTTTTCTTGCTTCAGCAAACACCTCACAAAGAGCCATATATGATTCCTCCCAAGTAAACGAGCCATTGGTACAATCAAAAAACAAGGCATCTACACCTGCATCTGCCAACATCTCCGCATGTTTCCTCAACACCCATTTATCGGTATCTTTGTAATAACCTAAAAGTGGCTCTCCCCAAAAATAAGCAGGCACACCGGTTGGCCAAATAGGATCGTTAAAACGATTGACAGCCGAAGGTTTTCTACTTAATATTTTAGTCACATCCTGTGGGTTACCATCGGAATGTTTTGTGTGCCAGGTCCAATAAAAAAGACCGACTAGTTTATCCCTTTGAGGACCCACGTCTTTATATTCAGGCAAGACACGTCCTAAATCATCAGTAGCCACTAAGTTTCCGGAATAATCTTGCGCATAGGCAGATGAAATGCACAATAAGAGCATTAAAGTTAAGGTTCTAGTTTTCATACTCCAAAAATACATAAAAACAAAAAGATAACCATGCATTGAATAAGTTAACCTAAGCTAAAGTAAAATTGAAAAGCAAGTTTATTTCTTAATTCCCATAAACAGGGGTAAAAACAGGAACAGGGCTAAGAATGAAACGACCAGTCCTCCAATTGTTCCGGCTGCCA
>CAZSWS010000051.1:19612-21142 GCA_964610765.1 uncultured Parabacteroides sp. | reverse complement strand
TATGAAATCATATATTGATAAGCTGTCTATTGATTTTCAGCCCAAGTTGTTTGCGCTTTTTAAAAACTATTCGAAAGAGCGCTTCATTAGTGACTTAATGGCTGGTGTGATTGTTGGGATTGTAGCTTTGCCGCTTGCCATCGCATTTGGTATAGCAAGTGGAGTAACTCCTGAGAAAGGATTAATCACCGCTATTATAGGAGGATTTATAGTATCCTTTTTTGGAGGAAGTTCTGTGCAAATAGGTGGACCTACCGGCGCTTTTATTGTTATCGTATATGGTATTATACATAATTTTGGGATAGAGGGTCTGGCTGTAGCAACATTCATTGCAGGAATTATGCTGCTGTTGATGGGTTTGCTCCGGTTGGGTACAATTATTAAGTTTATACCTTATCCTATTGTAGTAGGTTTTACCAGTGGTATCGCGCTAACTATTTTTACGACGCAGATTAAAGATCTATTCGGATTGCATATTGATAAAGTGCCGGGAGACTTCCTCTCTAAATGGGTGCTTTATTTTGAAAACTTTCACACCATGTCTTTATTGCCTTTGGTGATTGGATTGGTGAGTATATTCATAATTATGAAAACACCCCGCTTATCTAAGAAAATACCCGGCTCTTTATTGGCAATTATAGTAATGACTGTTATTGTTTATTTTTTAAAGATGTTTGGTGTTTCGGGAATTGAAACTATTGGAGATCGTTTTACTATCCAAGCTGCCTTGCCTGAGCCTACTCGGATATCTTTAAATATGCAGACAATTCATTTGTTGCTGCCTTCTGCTTTTACCATAGCTATATTATGTGCGATTGAATCTTTATTGTCGGCAACTGTGGCTGATGGAGTTATCGGGGAGAAGCATAATTCTAACACGGAGTTGATTGCACAAGGAACAGCTAACCTTGTTGTACCTTTCTTTGGGGGTATCCCTGTGACGGGTGCCATAGCGCGAACCATGACTAATATTAATAATGGTGGACGAACACCTGTTGCCGGCCTTATCCATGCTTTTGTTCTTTTACTCATTTTCTTGTTTCTTACCCCCCTTACTAAACATATTCCGATGGCCTGTCTTGCGGGAGTACTGATTGTCGTCTCGTATAATATGAGTGAGTGGCGGACGTTCCGTTCGTTGTTGAAAAATTCCAGAAGTGATATGGCAGTGCTTTTAACGACCTTTTTCCTAACGGTTATATTTGATTTGACTATTGCTATTGAGGTAGGACTGCTGATTGCTATGGTGTTGTTTATGAAGCGAGTTACTGAAACAACACGTATTACGGTAAATACAGAAGTTGTTAACTTGAGCTCAGGCATAGACACCCCGTATGCAGATGAGGTGCTGACTATTCCTGATGGTGTAGAAGTGTATGAAATAGAGGGACCGTTTTTCTTTGGTATTGCGAATAAGTTTGATGAATATATGAAGTTGGTGGGTGATAAACCCCAGGTTCGGATTATCCGAATGCGTAGAGTGCCTTTTATTGATTCTACGGGACTGCACAACCTGGAGAGCCTTTATAG
>CAZSWS010000051.1:15004-19512 GCA_964610765.1 uncultured Parabacteroides sp. | reverse complement strand
GTAGAGTGCCTTTTATTGATTCTACGGGACTGCACAACCTGGAGAGCCTTTATAGGCTGTCTAAGGGTGAGAAAATACGCTTGGTTTTATCCGGAGTAAATGATGCAGTTCGGGAGTCGTTAGTGAAAAGTGGTTTGGCTGCTGCTTTAGGCGAAGAAAATATTCGTTCTAATATTCACGAAGCATTGGAGCGAGCTAGAGAAATAATGACTATAAAGTAGTTGTTTGTTGTCAATAGTTTATGCAGAAGTGTCCATGAATTATGCATCTTTAGGTATTGGGATTGGCTTATGTTATTTTTTGTATAAGTGTTTTGTGTAATAGAATTAATTAATATATTCGCAATTGAAAGGGAAGTGTATATTGCTTTTCTGATTTAATATATCGAGATGTAAATTGAGGTATATGACCATGAATAACCCTTAGGAAAAGCAAAAAACAATCACTTTTCTATGTAAGAAATTAATGATAAAAGAAGATCTAATGCCAGTGTTTTTTTGTTTAAGCTGCTTCCTATGGCAAAATATTGCAGGAAATGACTTATAATATTTGTTAATTAGCAAAACTGTAATAAATCATTTACTAAGTTTGCGTAATGAAAACAATTTGGCATATCTATAAAAAACCAATTTTGATATAAAAAAGTTTGCGAATTTCAAATTAATAACAAAATAAAACAATTATTTAACAGTTATCATCAATTTATTATGGAAACAAAGAAATTAAAAGTAAGATCTAAAGGTGCATCTGCTGGATTTATAATCTTAGGTTGCGCTGTTGTGGCATTCACGTTTTTCTATACAGTATGTGCTGCGGACAGTAACTTTAATGAAAAAGGACACGCAATAAACATCTTCGGTACATTGTACACAGGTGGGGTGGTTATTCCGTTTAACATGGCTACTCTTTTGACAGCTGTATGTCTATCAATTGAGCGTATCTTTGCGTTGAACAGAGCTTCAGGAAAAGGTAGTGTAGACAAATTTATTTATGCTGCAAAGGCTAAATTAGATAATGGCGATATCGCTGGTGCTTCTCAACTTTGTGACGAACAAAAAGGTTCTGTTGCTAATATTTTGAAAGCTGGTTTAATCAGATACGAAGATGTTGAGAAAATCACGAACTTAAACAATGATGAGAAAGCTACGGTTATTCAAAATGAAATAGAAGAAGCTACTACATTGGAATTGCCTTATTTAGAGAAAAACTTAGATATTATTGCAGCTATTTCTTCTCTAGGTACATTGATTGGGTTATTAGGTACGGTTATCGGTATGATTCGTGCGTTTGGTGCCCTGGCTCAAGAAGGAAGTGCAGACTCAATCGCTCTTTCATTAGCTATTTCTGAGGCCCTATTGAATACGGCTATGGGTATTGCGACAGGTGCTCTTGCTATTATTGCTTATACTTATTTTTCAGGTAGAGTTAGAAATATGACTAACGCTATTGACGAAGTTGGTTTTGCTATCGGTCAAACCTATACTACAAAACACGCGTAAGTTATTTTTGAATTTTAAATGATTTATAAAGCAATAAACTAAATAAACATGTCAAAAGTTAAGACAAAGAAACATGATACGTTCATCGACATGACGGCGATGAGTGACGTAACTGTGCTTTTGTTAACATTTTTCATGCTAAATGCCACCTTTATACCTAAAGAACCAATATCTGTCAATGCTCCTCAGTCTGTACAAGATATACAGATTCCTGAGCTGAATTTAGCTACGGTTCTAATCAGCCCCAAGGGTCAGGTTTGGATGACTTTGGATAAGCCAGAGGACAAACAAATGATGCTTGAGTTGATAGGTTTAGATTATGGTATTCAGTTTACACCAGAACAAACGATTTCTTTCCGCGAGGCAACAGCTATTGGCGTACCAATAGCTTCTCTCCAAGGATTCTTAAATTTACCCTTGGAGGATCAGGATCGATTGCTTCAAGAGTCATCGATTCCTGCGGATAGTGCAAATAATCAGTTGAAAAGTTGGGTGGAGTTAGCAAAGCGAGTAAATAAAGATTTGACCTTTGCCATCAAGGCAGACGTTAGTACACCTTATACGGAAGTTGAAAAAGTCTTTGGAACGTTTCAAGACGCCAAAGTCAATCGTTTTAATTTGATAACCAACTTAAGGGGAATGCCTGAGTTGGATATTCAGTGATAAAAAAGGAGAATAAAACATGGCAAATGTAAATACAGGCGGTGGAGAAAAGAAAAGAAACCAACCAGAACAAAAAACACTTCGGGTTGACTTTACTCCTATGGTTGACATGAATATGTTATTAATAACATTCTTTATGTTTGCAACAACCATGCAGAAGCCTAAGACTATGGATCTTGTATTGCCTTCCAAAGACGATAAAAACCTTTCGGATGAAGATAGAAGTAAAGTTAAAGATACGCATACTATAACAATCATTTTAGGAGAAAATGATTTGGCTTACTATTATTTTGGTAAACCCAATTATGAGGATTGGACAACTTTAGTAGAGACAGATTACTCTCCCGAAGGTTTACGCAAGATGTTGATTGAACGTAATAAGATTCCGGTTCTAAATATGTATGAACTGAATCTTAAAAAGGCTCGTAATCAAATTTCGGAAGAGGCATACGAAGAACAATCAAAGGAAATTAGAAACGACAAGGTTCACGGACAGACCGTTATCATCAAACCGATGGAAGGGTCTAACTTTAAGAATCTTGTGGATATACTAGACGAAATGCATATTTGCAGTATTGGTAAATATGCGATTGTAGAAATGGCTGAAGGAGACTTCACCTTGTTAGATAACTATCATGCGAAAGGCCAAGCGGTGCCACAGCAATAACTTTAAGGAATTGTAATTATGAGAGATATAAAATTAGACTCAACTGCTTGGATTGATTTAGTCTTTGATGGTAAAAATAAAAACTATGGAGCATATAAGCTACGTGAATTGTCGACGAAAAGGCACCTTATTGCGTTTCTTTGTACCGTTTTATTAGCTGCTTTTTTAGCGTTTTTACCGACTTTGATTGAAACAGTCACGCCGAAAGCGAAAGAACAAGTGCAAATTGCTGAAGTAACTCAGCTGATTGACCTTGAGCTTGAAAAACAATTGGAAGAGCAACAGCTCATTCGTGAAGAAACAGCCCCACCACCCCCTCCGTTGAAAGAAACTGTCCAATATGTAGCTCCAAAGATTGTGGATGCTGAGGAGGTTACTGATGAGAACGAACTCAAGTCTCAAGATGAGCTTCTGGAAACTAAAATTCAGATTTCTATTTTGGACCAAGAGGGAACAGATGACGAAGATGCGGTGGATATTGCCGACCTACAACAACACCAAGTGGTGATTGAAGAAAAGGTAGAAGAACAAATTTATCGGGGTGTTGAGCAAATGCCTGAATTTCCGGGAGGAGAGAAGGAATTGATGAAATACTTGAATGATAATATTCAGTATCCGGTAATTGCCGCTGAAAACGGAATTCAAGGACGTGTAACTCTTGAGTTTGTGGTAAGTGAGACGGGTGCAATATCTGATGTGAAAGTTATTCAAAAGCTAGACCCATCTTGTGATAAGGAAGCTATGCGGGTTATTCAGGCAATGCCTAAATGGATTCCTGGTATGCAAAATGGTAGAGCCGTGAAAGTATATTATACAGTACCGGTTACATTCAGATTGCAGAATTAAGTTCTGATTTTAAAATAGAAAGAGAAGATGTTTATTTCTAATAGGTGTCTTCTCTTTTTTTACTTTATATAATATGTCTCAAAGAAAAGGTTCTATATTTCGAATGGTCTGGGGTGTAATGATGGTAATCATATACTTTGGAATGGCCTATCTTCTTACTTTAACCAATATGTTTAAGGATGTTTTACCGGCTGCATTACGAATTGCTTTTGGAACTATATTAGCTTTATACGGTGTTTATCGTGGCTATAGAGTATTGAAGAATGGCCTGTGATATCCTAAATGTTTTTAATTATTTCGTATGAGGAATAGTTTGTTTTTTCTTACTTTCGCTTTTGTGTTTTTGTTTTTTTCATGTCAAGAAAGAAAAGGAACACGTACTGATACATTTACAAGTGGTGAAGCAGATATCGCTGTAGATGCAACTTTTGCACCCATAATTAATGAAATTATTGATGTATTTGAGGGTACTTACCCCGAAGCTTCTGTGACCCCTCATTATATGAGCGAGGTTGAAGCATTAAATTTGCTGCTGCAAGATAGTATCCGTTTAGTTGTTGCTACACGAGATTTATCTGAAGATGAAAAAGAATATGTTCGTTCAAAAGGTTTAAAACCACGAACAACAAAGATTGCTAAAGATGCTTTAGCGTTGATTGTAAATAAAGAAAATCCCGATTCGCTGATGAGTTTGTCGGCGGTGAAAAAAATAATGTCAGGTGAAATAACCTCATGGAGCGATGTGAATCCTGAGATGAAAAATGGACTAGGTGATATTAAGGTTGTATTTGATAATACAAACTCCAGCACGGTTCGTTTTGTGATTGATTCAG
>CAZSWS010000051.1:0-14904 GCA_964610765.1 uncultured Parabacteroides sp. | reverse complement strand
AAGGTTGTATTTGATAATACAAACTCCAGCACGGTTCGTTTTGTGATTGATTCAGTGCTAGCCGGAGTTCCCATGTCAGAAGACTTAGCTGTACAAGTGGATAGTAAAGGGGTGATAGATTATGTTTCTAAGTCAAGAAATGCACTAGGTGTTATTGGTGTTAATTGGATTAGCAATGATAAGGATAGCACAAGTCTTAGTTTTATTGATAAGGTAAAGGTGATTTCTGTAAGTAATTCAGATATTGCTATTAATGCCAATAGTTATGCTCCTTATCCTGCTTATATTGCTTTAGGTTATTATCCGTTAAGTCGTGATGTTTATGTAATTTTGACTGACTTGGCGGGAGGTTTGCCTGCTGGTTTTGTGCATTATATTGCCAACGATATAGGGCAAAAGATAATAATGAAAGCAGGTTTGGTCCCTGGAACAAAACCAACCAGGGTGATTAATATAAAAGAATCTTTTTGAGAATAAACAATCTAGATAAATAAATGAACAAAATGAAGAAAATTTTATTATTTACAGTTCTGCCTTTTTTGACTTTAACAGGTTTTGCGCAGAACATGGGCGCCGACTTTTTCTTGATGGGAGAGTTTGGAGCAGCCAAAGAGTATTTCAATAAGCAATTGACACAAAACCCGGAAGAGTCAAACTTTTATTTGGGAGAGATAGCTTTTCTTGAAGGAAAAGTGGATGAAGCGAAAGCTTTTTATGAAAAAGGATTAGCCGCTGCTCCTGAGTCAGCCATGAATACAATTGGACTTACCAAATTGACTATAAAATCAGATCCTAAAGGTTCGGCAGATATTTTTAAAAACTTATCAAAGAAAAATAAGAAAAACGAGCTACTACATTTATTAATGGCACGTGCTTATTTTGATGTGGGTGATTTGAAAAGTGCTAATGAGTATTTAGAAAAAACACGGAAGATAAATAAGAAATATCCTCCCTTATATATACTACAAGGTGACTTGGTTGTTAAAGAAGATCCGGGAAAAGCAGGTAGCTTTTATGATCAAGCTATTTATTTTGATGCAAACTATATTTTAGGATATATCAAAAGTGCTAAAGTATATGTAAAGATTAATAATGCATTAGCTGTGGATAAATTAGAAAAAGCAATTGAGCTAAATCCGGACTATATGTTTGCTTATAAATATTTAGGCGAAGCAAGTATTGAAGGGTCACGTTTTGAACAAGCAGGTGCAGCTTATGAAAAATATTTTTCTTCCGGTAATTATTCAGTAGGGGATATTACTAATTACTCTTCTGTATTAAATACGCTAAAAAAATATGATGAATCTCTTGCATTGATTCAGGAAGGTTTAAAAAGAGAACCAGACAATTATATATTACACCGTTTATGGTTGTATAATTTATTAGAACTAAAGGATTATACACAAGGATTGACTGTTGCTGAAAAATTCTTCGCAATTCAGAATGAACGTCCTCATATTCCTAAGGATTTTATTGCCTATGGGAAAATGTTAGAAGAGAATAAACAATATGATAAAGCTTTAGAAAACTACTTGAAAGCTGAAGAAGCTGCAAAAGAAGATGAGAGATTCAAAACTTCATTGCCAGGTATTTATGCAGATATAGCTTCGCTTTATAAAGCTGAAAAGAACATGGTGAAAGCTGCGGAGTTTCAAGAGAAATTCATGGCTACAGCAGAAGAAGCTGATAAAAACATGGGACATTATTATGAGTTAGGAACAATTTATTCTTCACTTGCTGCATCTTTAGACTCTGCATCAGTGGAAGACCCTTCTCAATTAATGGTTCTAAAACAGGAATATGTTGCAAAAGCTGATTCAACGTTTTCGGTTTTAATAGAAACTTTGCCTGACAATCCTATGGGATATCAAGGAAAAGCACGTGCTTATTCAGCTTTAGACCCCGAAGTGACAGAGGGAACGGCTAAGCCTTATTATGAAAAGTTGTTAGAAATACTTTTAGCACAAGGTGATAAAGTGTCTAAGCCGGCTTTGCTAGAAACTTATACTTATTTAGGCTACTATTATTTCTTAAAAGAAGATAAAGATAATTCTGTTCCTTATTGGGAAAAAGTATTGGAATTGAAACCGAACGATGCCAATGCGAATGCTATTTTAGAGCAATGGAAATAATTTAAACTATCAATATAAAAAAAGAGACACTTGATTTGTGTCTCTTTTTTTTATCGATGTTGACAAAAAGAAAGGAAATATGCCTTTGATGCCTAGGAATTCTCTCCATCTGTTAACAGAAGAGAATATTTTATGCAAAAATCTTGTTCTTCAGAAAATAACTTATACCTTTGCGCTGTGAAAAACTATGATAAGCTTTTTAGCTATTAAAGAGTTAATTATAACGTCAGTTTTTTAACAATTCGATAAGAATAAAGGTTTTCATGCCAAATGTCGAATGGTTTTTAGTTCTTTGTTTAAAGAAGATATATAAAGAGTGCTAACGCAAAAAGAATATTATACATAATATGAATTCATCGTTGTTTTTAGTAGTTCTTATAACCGGGCTTTTCCTTGTAGTAGCCGGTTTAAGTATCGCTTTAATCTTATCCCCCCGTTCTTACAATGCACAAAAAGGAGAATCTTATGAGTGCGGTCTTCCCACAAGAGGAACATCATGGATGCAGTTTCGTGTAGGATATTATCTATATTCTATACTTTTTCTGATGTTTGATGTTGAGGCTGTATTCTTATTTCCTTGGGCAACCGTAGTGCGTGAGTTAGGTGTGCCGGGTTTGATTAGCGTATTGTTTTTCCTACTCATTTTAGGTTTTGGACTGGCTTATGCTTGGAAGAAAGGAGCATTGGAATGGAAGTAAAAAATATTAAGATTAAAGGTATTGCTAACGAAGAATTCAAGGATACGGAGTATCTAGATGAATATGTCAAAGAACTTCGTGCCAATGGTGTAAATATCCTTGTAGGAGTTTTAGATGACTTTATTAACTGGGGACGCTCTAATTCTGTCTGGCCATTAGCATTTGCAACTAGTTGCTGCGGTATTGAATTTATGGCTGCCGCTGCTGCTCATCATGACTTAGCCCGATTTGGTATGGAGGTTACTCGTAATAGTCCTCGCCAAGCAGACTTGATGATTGTTGCAGGTACGATTGTTCATAAAATGGCTCCTTTAGTTAAGCGTGTATATGATCAAATGGCAGAGCCGAAATATGTATTAGCGATGGGAAGTTGCGCTATTTCAGGTGGTCCATTTGTGAACTCTTATCATGTTGTAAAGGGTGTTGATCAAGTAATTCCGGTAGATGTTTATGTGCCGGGTTGTCCTCCGAGACCAGAAGCATTATTCTACGGTTTAATGCAGTTGCAGCGTAAGATAAAAGTTGAACGTTTCTTGTTTAAAGGCAAGAAATAATTATAAGAATGCGTCAAGAAAGTATTCAATGGAAAAAATAAAGAATTTAATTCTCAAAGTTGCGCCAAAAGCTGTTTTTGAAGAAAATACAAATATTCCTACCGTAACGGTTGACCCTTCAGAACTCCATAGCTTAGCCCGTGCTTTGAATGATAACAAAGAAGAACCTTATGATTTGCTTGTTAAAATGACAGGCATGGATTGGGGGGAAACATTAGGGGTTTTATACCTTCTTTCTTCTTCTGAAGACGTATCCAAGGAGTTGATTTTGAAGACTCAGCTAACTGAACGTAAAAATCCTCTTTTATATAGTGTTACTGATATTTGGGAAACTGCCAATCTGAATGAGCGTGAAGTCTATGCTTTCTTTGGCATTCGTTTTATAAATCATCCGGATATGCGTCGCTTTATCCTAAGTGATAGTTGGATTGGTTATCCCTTGCGAAAAGATTATGATGCTGATCCTGCAATCAATCCGGTCTCATCTATAAGTCGTGAGATTGATGATTTCTCTCCTCGTATTTATGAAACTCCTACGGGCGAATTGAAAGAAGAGGTTAATTCTATATTCGCTGAAGATGACTATGTCATTAATATCGGTCCACAGCACCCTTCTATGCATGGTGTGATGCATTTTCGCACCTCTTTGCAAGGAGAGATGGTTGACAAAGTGGATATTCACGGAGGATATATCCATCGTGGAGTAGAGAAAATGTGTGAAAATCTTACTTACCCACAAATACTTCATTTAACAGATCGTTTAGATTATTTGAGTGCAAACATGAATAGACATGCTGTATGTTTATGTGTTGAAAAAGCAGCTCAAATAGAAGTACCGGAGCGTGCTGAATATATTCGCATCATCATGGATGAGTTGAATAGAATTGAATCACATCTACTTGCATGGGGAACCATGTGTAATGACCTAGGTTCTATTACGGCCTTTATTTATGGAATGCGCGAGCGTGAAATGGTTCTGGATATATTTGAAAAAACATCGGGAGGTCGTCTGATTATCAATTATGATGTAATAGGTGGTGTGATGTTTGATATCTATGATGATTTCCAAAAAGATGTAAAAGCATTTATACCTCATATGCGGGAATCTATCAAAGAATATCATCGACTTTTCTCCGGCAATGTGATAGCCCTGGGACGTATGATTGGGATTGGAATGATGTCTAAGGAAGATGCCATTTCTTATGCTGTAACCGGTCCTGCAGGTCGTGGTTCTGGATGGGCATGCGATTTAAGAAAGCACGCACCATATTCAGAGCTATATAAAAAGGTGGAATTCTCTGAAATTATACGTCATGAATGTGATTCTTTTGCTCGTTATATGAATCGTTTGGACGAAATTGAAGAATCACTGAAAATCATAGAACAATTAATAGATAACATACCGGAAGGAAGTCATTTAGCCAAGACTAAAGCAATCATCAAACTACCAGAAGGGCAGTACTATCAACGTTTAGAAACTGCACGTGGTGAGTTTGGTGTATTTATTGAAAGTCATGGCGACAAAACACCTTATCGTATGAAGTTCCGTTCACCATCGATGGCATTAGTTTCTATTATGCCTTTAATCTCTAAAGGATGGAAACTAGCTGACTTGATTGGTATTGGTGGATCTATGGACTACGTTATCCCGGACATTGATCGTTAAATAAACAGTAATTTTATCCAGAAATAGATATGTTATTAGAAATATCACAACCGTTAGAGCTATTTAGGTTTACAGCCTGGTTAGACGAGCTGCTGAAAGGAGCTATGCCTGCTTTCTGGGCTACATTGATTGAATTCGTTCTTATCGGTTTAGTTTTATTGACTTTATATGCGATCATAGCATTGATACTTATTTATGCCGAACGCAAGATTACCGCATTTTTCCAATGTCGGTTAGGACCTAACCGTGTGGGTAAATATGGAAGTATTCAGTCTGTGGCTGACATGATTAAGATACTTATCAAAGAGATTATCTTTATAAATAATGTAGATAAGGTTTTATTCTACTCGGCTCCTTTCTTTGTGATTGCTGCTTCGATGCTTACGTTTGGTGCACTGCCTTTCGGAAAAGGCTTACATGTTGTGGACTTCAATGTGGGCATTTTTTATCTTATAGCTGTTTCTTCTTTAAGTATTATTGGCGTATTGCTTGCCGGATGGTCTAGTAATAACAAGTACTCGATGATTGGAGCTATGCGTAGTGGTGCTCAGTTTATTAGCTATGAGGTGTCGGCGGGTTTGTCTTTAATGACAATCGCTATTTTAGCCGGATCTCTTCAGTTATCTACTATTATAGAACAACAAACCTACGTTTATCATTGGAATCTTTTCCGAGGTCATATACCGGCTGTAATTGCTTTTGTAATCTATTTGATAGCTGGTCATGCTGAAACAAATAGAGGTCCATTTGACCTGCCTGAGGCTGAATCAGAATTGACTGCGGGTTATCATACAGAATATTCCGGTCTCCAATTTGGATTCTTCTACTTAGCAGAATACCTAAATATGTTTATCATCGCAGGTATAGCAACCACCGTCTTTTTAGGAGGTTGGAATCCAATCCAGGTAGAAGGTTGGGATGGCTTTAATCAAGTCATGAATTGGGTACCCTCGTATGTATGGTTCTTTGCTAAAACCGGAGTGTTAGTATTCCTAAGCTTGTGGGTACGTTGGTCATTCCCACGTTTAAGAATTGACCAACTGTTAAATTTAGAATGGAAAATATTGCTTCCGATTAATTTGGTGAATCTGGTAGTTATGGCAGTCATCGTGCTTTTCGGACTATATATTAAATAAAACTTGGAATAATCGCAATGAGTTCAATAGGTACATATTTTTCAAATTTGTTTAAGGGCATCGCTTCTTTATTAAAAGGAATGTCAGTTACTATTGTTGAGTTCTTTACAAAAAAAGTAACGAAACAATATCCTGAGAACAGAAAGACGTTGGTGATATCCGATCGTTTTCGTGCGGAATTAAGAATGCCTCATGATGAAAACAATGAGCATTTATGCACAGCTTGTGGTATTTGTCAAATGAATTGCCCCAACGACACTATTCAAGTGGTGTCGAAAATGGTTCAAACTGAAGAAGGAAAAAAGAAGCGTGTATTAGAAAAATACTTATATAATTTAGGACAATGCACTTTCTGTAACCTTTGTGTCATATCCTGTCCGTCAAACGCATTAGAGTTTTCTAATGATTTTGAGACAGCAGTTTTCACTCGATCTAAGTTGGTACTTCAATTAAATAAAGAAGGATCAAAACTAAAAGAAAAGGTGAAGCCGGTTGCGCCTGCTCCAAAAAAGGAAGCAGAAGTAAAGACTGAAAAAGTAGCTTCTGAAGCTCCTGAGGAAAAGAAAGAAGAAAATAATAAATAACAGTAGAAATAGTATATAGATCATGATAGAACAACTGATTTTTTACGCACTAGCGTTTATCATTATAGTTTTTTCTGTGTTGGCTGTGACATCTCGGAGAATAATTCGCTCTGCATTATTTCTACTATTTGTGTTAGTTGCTACAGCAGGATTGTATTTACTATTAGAGTATCACTTTCTTGCAATGGTTCAAATAGCTGTCTACGCAGGAGGTATAATGATTCTATTTATATTCTCCATTTTGCTAACTAACCAGCCCGGTCAGTCAGTTAAATATGAAAAACCCTCAAGAATTGTAGCCGCCGCATTAGCTGCGTTTACAGGCTTGGGACTGTGTGCTCATATTATTTTCTATAATGTGAAGCGAGCTTATGATTATGTTACTCAAGGTGAGATTGACATGAAACATGTGGGTGAAACCTTGATGGGGACAGATAAATTTCAATATGTATTACCCTTTGAGCTTATTAGTATATTGCTCCTTGCGTGTATCATAGGTGGTATAATGATTGCTAAAAAAGAAACAAAAGAATAAGTCATGGAGGAATTTGTAGTAAGTTCTATCAATAGTTTTTTGTCAGGTGAACAAGTACCTATGCTGATGTATATTTTCATCAGTGTAGTTATGTTTTTCGCCGGCGTTTATGGGTTCCTTTCTCGGAAAAATATGATAATGGTATTGATATCTTTAGAGTTGATGCTGAATGCAGCTGATATAAACTTTGCTGTCTTTAACCGTTATTTATATCCAGGTCAACTGGAAGGGCATTTCTTTGCGTTATTCTCAATCGGTATAGCTGCTGCCGAAACGGCTGTAGCCATTGCTATTATAATCAATATATATCGCAACTTCAAGAGTGTATATGTTGATGAGAATATAACTGAAATGAAACACTAATATATTAAGGAAATAATCAATAGATATGTACACATTTGATCTTTCAATATTCATACTTGTGCTCCCGGCAATCTTTTTTGTTTTGATTGGATTGTTCGGTAAATATATGAAGCCCGCAGTGGCAGGTGTATTGGGTACAGTATCATTAGCTATCGTTACGGCATTGTCTTATTTGACAGCTTATCAATACTTTTTTGTATCCGGTAAAGCCGCTGATGGTGCATATAAAGCAATTGAAGTATTTAATTACGAATGGCTACGATTCACAGAGTTTCTGCATGTTGATATAGGCATGTACCTAGACCCGATATCTGTGATGATGTTGGTTGTTATCACAACTGTTTCTTTAATGGTACACATATATAGCTTGGGCTATATGAAAGGCGAGAAAGGCTTCCAACGCTACTATGCTTTCTTATCTTTATTTAGCTTTGCTATGTTAGGGTTGGTTGTGGCAACCAATATTTTCCAAATGTATATTTTCTGGGAGCTAGTAGGTGTCTCATCTTACCTATTGATTAGTTTCTATTATACGAAACCTTCTGCAGTAGCTGCCTCGAAGAAAGCGTTTATTGTAACGCGTTTTGCTGACTTTTTCTTCCTTATAGGTATTTTACTGCTTTCTTACTTTACAAAAACATTCGATTTTGGCACATTAACAGAAGTAGGAACACCTATCTTCAGTACAATAACAGGTGTATCTTTCTTAGGTATATCTGCCTTGTCATGGGCTATGCTGCTTATATTCATGGGAGGTGTAGGAAAATCGGCTATGATGCCTTTCCATATTTGGTTACCTGATGCGATGGAAGGTCCAACACCTGCATCGGCCTTGATTCATGCTGCAACGATGGTAGTTGCCGGTGTATTCTTGGTAGCCCGCCTTTTCCCTGTCTACGTGTTGCAAACCCCTGAAGTTTTAACCATCATCGCTTATGTTGGTGGGATAACAGCTATTTTTGCTGCAATTGTAGCATGTACTCAAACGGATATTAAACGTGTATTGGCATTTTCAACCATATCTCAAATTGCCTATATGATTACTGCCTTAGGCGTATCCGGATTTGAAGGACACGATGGTTTGGGTTATATGGCTTCTATGTTCCATTTATTTACACATGCTTTCTTTAAGGCACTTCTGTTCTTAGCTGCCGGTGCAATTATTCATGCAGTGCATAGTAACGAAATGGACGATATGGGTGGACTACGCAAATATATGCCAATAGCAAACTGGACGTTTTTAATCGCTTGTTTGGCTATTTCAGGTATATTCCCCTTCTCCGGTTTCTTCTCTAAAGATGAAATCCTTACTGCTGCATTCTATCAGGACAAAATAATATTTGCTTTTCTGTATGTAGCTGCCGGTTTGACTGCCTTCTACATGTTTAGACTCTACTTCCGTATATTCCACTACGAAGACAGACCGTATGCACATAAGCCTCATGACGCAGAAGCGACCATGTCTATACCATTGATTATATTAGCTGTGTTTGCGGCACTGGCCGGATTGGTTCCATTCTCAGAGCTGGTAACAGCGGATGGAAAGCCCTTCGAAGCTCATATAGATATGCTCATCGCTTCATTAAGTACAGTGATTGCCTTAATTGGTATATCCATTGCTTTCGTAATGTATAGGAAAAAGAACGAGCTACCCAATCGCATTACTGCAAGTATCAAGGGACTCTATACTTTAGCATACCATAAATTCTATTTTGACGAAATGTGGATGTTTGTGACTAAGAGTGTAATCTTTAAAAGAATCTCTGCACCTATTGCCTGGTTTGACCGTCGCTTTATTGATGGCTTTATGGATGCTTTAGCATCTGTTACCAACAGTGCTTCTGAAGCGATAAAAGGGTTGCAGTCCGGAAGATTACAGCAATATGCATTGGTCTATTTAATAGGAGTAATTGTATTGTTGCTAGCCTTTGCTTTTGCATTCGGTACAGGTCATTTTTTTATGTAATTAACTATAAGTAAAAGATATAACAATGAATATTCTTTCATTATTTGTATTAGTTCCGGTATTAATGTTACTTGCTTTCATCCCTTGTAAAGATGTAAAGCAGGTGCGTTCTGTAGCCATTGTAGGCTCAACAATCAACCTGATACTGTCACTCGTCCTACTTGCTCTGTTCTTCTTAGAGCGTAATGCAGGTAATACCGCCGATATGCTTTTTGCTTTTGATGCTGTTTGGTATCAATCATTGAATATACATTATGCTATTGGGGTAGATGGAGTATCTGTTTTAATGATACTTCTAACGGCAATTATTGTGTTTACCGGAACCTTTACTTCCTGGGATGTGAAGCCCATGACTAAAGACTTTTTCATGTGGTTGACACTCTTGTCAATAGGGGTGTATGGGTTCTTTATCTCATTAGATATGTTTACGATGATTTTCTTCTATGAGATAGCCCTTATTCCTATGTACTTCTTGATTGGTATATGGGGAACCGGAAGAAAGGAATATTCAGCGATGAAGCTTACTCTTATGTTAATGGGAGGGTCCGCTTTCTTGATATTAGGTGTTTTAGCTATATTCTATGCAACATCAACTACGGGTGCCGACTTTACCTTTAATATCATGGAGATTGCAAAAGATCATCCTGTATCTATGTCGGTACAGCAATGGGCTTTCCCCATCGTGTTCTTAGGTTTTGGAGTTCTGGGTGCTTTGTTCCCCTTCCATACTTGGTCACCTGATGGTCACGCTGCTGCTCCAACTGCTGTTTCAATGCTCCATGCCGGTGTATTGATGAAATTAGGAGGATATGGTTGTTTCCGCGTAGCTATGCGCTTGTTGCCTGATGCTGCTGCCGAACTATCCTGGATATTTATCATACTTACAGGTATTAGTGTGCTGTATGGTGCTTTTGGTGCCATAGCTCAGAAAGATTTAAAATATATCAATGCTTATTCGTCGGTTAGTCACTGTAACCTGGTGTTGTTTGCCATACTTGTAGCCAACCATGCTACGATGACCGGTGCGGTTATGCAAATGATTTCTCACGGTTTGATGACTGCCCTATTCTTTGCATTGATTGGAATGATATATGGTCGAACGCATACACGTGATATTCGCGAGATGGGTGGACTCATGAAAGTGATGCCTTTCTTATCTGTTTCTTATGTAATAGCAGGGCTTGCCTCATTAGGCTTACCCGGATTGAGTGGTTTTGCTGCTGAGATGGTTATCTTCTTCGGGGCATTCCAAGAGCAATCCATGTTCTACCGTGTATTTACAATAATAGCCGTCGCTTCTATTGTAGTGACAGCGGTGTATATCTTACAGGTTGTTGGAAAAATACTTCAAGGGAAAATTATCAATAAAGACCATGCTGTGTTGACAGATGCCGTATGGTATGAAAGACTAGCAGTCGTTATTTTGATAGCTTGTATTGCAGGAATGGGACTATTCCCCGGATGGATGTCCGATCTTATCGGATCTGCATTTACCTATGTCCAATAAGAAGGAGAAGATTAATTAAAGTCGTAAACATTGTAATTGAAAAGATAAAATGGATTTAAGTAATTATTTGTTATTGAAGCCTGAACTTTCACTCATCGTACTGTTCGTGATTCTACTTACTTATGATTTGTTTGCTTCAGACAAAGCGAAAAAATACTATTTCCCTATAGCCTGTACTTTATTTTTGGCTCATACGGTAGTTTGTTTCTTCTTCAACGAAACAGGTACTTCTTTTGCCGGAATGTATATCACAGGTCCTGCACAGCATGCAATTAAATGTATATTAAATATAGGGGTATTCTTGATATTATTGCAAGCCAATGAATGGCTTTCACGTCCCGAATCAATCGCTAAGCGTGGTGAGTTTTTTGCACTAACGTTGTTAACGCTTTTCGGGATGTATTTCATGATATCATCCGGACATTTCCTTTCTTTCTTTATCGGACTTGAAACGGCCTCATTGCCTATTGCAGCTCTAGTTGCTTTTGATAAGAACAGAAGACACTCGGCTGAAGGTGGTGTGAAGTTTATATTTAGTGCCGTATTCTCTTCTGCTATTTTCCTTTTTGGATTGTCTTTTCTTTATGGTGCTACCGGTTCGCTTTATTATACAGATATAACCCATGCTGTTCAATCAACGCCTTTATTTATCATGGCATTGATTATGATGACATCCGGTTTATTCTTTAAAATATCACTGGTTCCTTTCCACTTATGGGCAGCCGACACCTACGAAGGTGCACCTACTACGGTTACGCTTTACTTATCGACTATATCAAAAGGTGCGGCCGTCTTTGCCCTTATGATGATACTGTATATTGTATATCCCGTATTAGCCATCGTGTGGAAAGAAATTATTTGGGCGTTGATTATTCTTACTATAACGATTGGTAACCTGTTTGCAATTCGTCAGAAGAACATGAAGCGATTCTTCGCCTTCTCTTCTATCTCTCAGGCTGGTTATATTATGTTAAGTGTTTTTGCAGGAACACCTCAAGGTATGGCTGCAACGCTTTACTATATCTTTGTTTACTTATTCTCTAACGCTGCTGTATTTGGTGTGATTTCGGCTATTGAGAATAAAACAGGCCGTATTCGCATGGATGAATACCATGGTATGTATAAAGCGAATCCGAAGCTAGCTATTGTGATGATGATAGCCCTTTTCTCATTAGGCGGAATACCTTTCACGGCCGGATTCTTTAGTAAGCTGTTTGTTTTCATGGCAGCACTTCAACAAGAAATGTATATAGTCGTATTCATCGCACTTTTAAATACAGTTGTATCACTTTACTATTACTTGCTTGTAGTTAAAGCGATGTTTATCACACCTACATCTACTCCGGTAGAGTCGTTTAAAACAGATAAATATCTGAAGATATCATTGGTTCTTTCTTTGATAGGTATTTTATTCTTCGGACTAATTAGCTATTTCTACGAATATTTGAACACAACCGGCTTTGGATTAATACAATAAATAAAAGGCTAATAATATTTAAAAAGCCATTATTATATAGAATCGACGAACAGATTTGTTAAATTTGTCCGTCGATTCTTTTTTTTATAACTAATTATTTTATAAGGTATATCGTATGAATTTATTAACAGTATTGCTTCAGGCTGTATCGGCCGAAATACAAGCACCGGAAGTTGCTCCAGCACAAGCTGAAAGTTATTTTGATTTATTGTTGAAGGGTGGTTGGATATTGGTCCCTTTGTTTTTACTTTCTTTGGTATCCATATATGTTATTATAAGTAAGGTGATTCAGTTGAATCGTTTACGCCCAAAAGACAGTGTTTGGTTTTCTCGTGTATGGGAATTAGTACAAGAGCAAAAGTTTGATAAAGCGATCAAATTCTCTCAAAACAGACCTTTCCCCTCTGCCCGTGTTATTGCAGCCGGACTGAAAGAAGTGAATAATGACGAAAAGACCATTGAAGATGCTATGCAGACAGAAGCTCGCCAGCAAATATCCGATATGGAATATCAAATGAACTATTTAGGAATTACAGCAGCTATTGCTCCTATGTTAGGGTTCTTGGGTACTATTTTCGGGGTCATCACCATCTTCTATAATATTTCAGTAACCGGCGATTTAGAAATTGCCACCATCTCCGATGGTTTATATCAAAAAATGATTAACTCAGGAGTTGGTCTTTTTGTGGGTATCATCGCCTATACTGGCTACTATTTGTTGAACGGGGTGATTGATCGCATCATCTTAGCTATGGATAAAGATGCTAATCAAGTAATGAAAGCTATACGTGCTTATCAAAGAGGCGAGAAGCCTGCACCTGAATCATCTGAAGATTTTGATTAATTTACCTGAATGCTCGTAGTATGAAAATAACAAGAAAAAGAGAAAGAGGAGCAGAGGTATATACAGCGTCATTAAATGATATTATGTTTTTCTTACTGCTGTTCTTCCTAATCATCTCTACGATGATTACACCGGCAGCTATACGCGTCTCGCTACCCAGCTCCAAGACTTCTAATGATGTCTTAGTTAGGAAAAACATAAACCTCGTTATAACGGAGGATAAACGGTATTACATTGAAAATAGAGAGATAACTTTCGACCAGGTCGAACCTGAATTAGCCAGTGCCCTCTCTGCGCTCGATGAAGGTGAAGATATCAATGTGCTTTTGCAAGCAGACAAATCACTCAATCTGCAAGATGTAATCGATGTGATTGACATTGCAAACAAGCTTAAGTTGAAGATGATACTCTTTACCCAAAAAGATAAATAAACAGATACATTCTTATATTTTAAAAAGGAGCTTGATTGAAAGCTCCTTTTTTGTTTCTAATAGTAATTGGAGTGTTTGAAAAGCTTGCTCTTTCTTTGTTCTTCAATAATTTCTTTTACTTGATAAAATGACACCGGGTGATAGTTGTTGTTATCAACCCCTACATCATACTGATGAGCAAATTGATTTGATTTAAACGTATTGAACGCTTCTATTTCGCGTGTATGAACATGCCCGAATAGTTGCCATGCCCCTCTAAATGAACTTATCCAATCTAGCATAGGATAGTGGCACAACACCATATAATTGAATTTTTCAGCTCTGTCATCGGTGACTCGTACATAGAGTAGCTCATGTATTTCACTGAAAATAGCTTGCAATGTTTGTTCTTTATAGTTCTTATCGTGATTTCCTCTAATCAGTATTTTATGTCCTTGCAATTGATTAAATATCTCCACAATTTTTTCTTCTGATGTAAAACCAATATCACCCAGTACAAAAGTTAAACCATCCTTGGGAACTACTTCATTCCAGTTATCAATAAGTCCTTGATCCATATCTTCGATTGAGGAGTAGGGTCGGTTATTAAATCCAACAATCCATTCATGTCCAAAGTGTGTATCAGCAGTGAAAAATACTTTTTCTGCCGGGATATCTATTTTTTTCATTGTAAACGTTCCTGTGTTTTTTGCAAAGATAGGAGGAAAGTAAGTAAGTAGGAAGTAGTAAGTAAGAGAAAGAGAGGGAGAAGGGTAAGGGTAAATTCTAAAGTAGAAAGGAATCCCTATACGTCGTCATCCCGCACTCCGATGCGGGATTTTTGTCGCCAATACTCCTCTAATCGTCATCCCGCACTCCGATGCGGGATCGCATTAGAACAGTCGATAATAAAAAACTTCTTTATCCCGTAGGGATTATATATTGGTAGAACCATATAATACATAGGGGTTGGAATGCCGTAGGTATTTAATAAGGGTAAAAGGGTATTAAACCAGCCATTGATGACGGTCG
>CAZSWS010000050.1:0-21726 GCA_964610765.1 uncultured Parabacteroides sp. | reverse complement strand
TGAGATGAAGGACAAAGTCACTCTGTTATTGGGCGATGCCAAAGAGTCGTTGAATCAGTTGATAGGTAAACTAAACGAATGAAATAATTTATTAAATATTTAAAGCGGCTTATTGAGAAATGAACAATAAGCCGCTTTTTTTCGTGTAATTTGTTACTAATAGCAGATAATTAGTAGGGATTTGTATTGTTTATGTAAGTTTAACAGTTCTTGTTTTTGATAAAAAACGGATACTTGGAATCTAGTATTTAGTTCTATCATTCGCTTAAATACGGCACATAAATGAATGGGTTAACAGCTTCTTTTTTTAACTGTATTTAGATTTCATTTGCTTGATAAACGTTAGGTGCTTGTCGTAATATGCATTAGAATGGCTTTTTTTGATTGTGTTACTTGAAGTCATAAAAACAGCAAACTTGTGATAGCAATTCTAATTTTATACTTTAGCGTCTGAAAAAACAATATTGAGTCGTTAATCTCTTATAAAGAATTAAACCTTTGTTTCTTTACTTAGTCATATTATATGTCCGCTTATAGCATATAACGATGAATGCGTAAATTAAGAACAAGCTTAACCGGCTTAAAACAAGAAAAACAATAACACTTTATGAAACGATACATGATTTTTGTTAAAGCACACAAAACTATGATATTAAAAATCATGTGAGTTTACAATTGAGTGATTATATATAAAGATGTATGTGATAGCTAAAGCTATTCATACGACCTTGGAGAAAAATAAAATAACAACGTATGAATAAAAAAGTCAAATGGGGATTGATTGTTGTCATCTGTTTATTTATCATCGGTATGATTGTGTACCCAACATTGAAAAATAAATATTTGGCAGAAAAGCAGACTACAGAAGTTGTACCTACCCAAACAAGACAGCGTGTATTAAATGTATTTGCAGAAGTTGTGAAAGAACAGCAACTCTCAGATATAATACAAGTAACAGCTACTACTTTGCCTGATGAAGAAGTTGATTTGTCTTTTGAATCATCCGGTAAAATCGTCTCAATAGATTTCAAAGAAGGTGGGCGGGTTCAGAAAGGCGATTTATTAGCGAAGATTAATGATGCACCTTTACAAGCACAGCTGCGAAAGCTGGAAGCTCAATTACCTTTAGCTAAAGATCGTGTTTTTAGGCAACAAACCCTCTTGCAGCGTGATGCTGTGAGTCAAGAAGCTTACGAACAAGTAAGAACGAATCTAGAAATATTAAATGCAGAAATAGATTTGGTCAAAGCAAACATAGCTCAGACTGAATTACGTGCCCCATTTGACGGAACTTTAGGGCTCCGCTTAGTAAGTGAAGGAGCATATGCTTCTCCTTCTACGGTTATTACCAGATTAACTCGTATTTCACCCTTAAAAATAGAGTTTGGTGTACCGGAAAAAAACGCCCAAGATATGAAAGTGGGGCAACAAGTGATTTTTCGCATGGAAGATTCCAAAGGTTTGCTGAAAAACTACTCAGCTCAAGTATATGCTATTGAGAGCCAGGTAGATGAAGCAACTCGATTATTGAAAGTACGTGCTCGACACCCAAATGTGGGCGAACATATTATACCCGGAAGATACGCATCGGTTGAAATATCTAAAACGGAGATTAAAGATGCACTTACTATTCCAACAGAAGCTATAATACCGGAAATGGGTAAGAATATCGTGTATGTATACCGTGGAGGTGTTGCGGAACCGGCTGAATTGATTATAGGTTTACGTACGGAAAGCCGTTTGCAAATACTTCAAGGCATCGAAAAAGGAGACACGATCATCACTTCAGGTGTTATGCAGCTGAGAACGGGAACACCGGTTAAGATTGATAAATTAGACTAATACGGAGTAAGTACGATGAGTAATATAGCTGTAACAAGTATCAATCGACCTGTACTATCAACCGTGTTGGTTCTGATTATCCTGCTTTTTGGGATGATTAGTTATCAATTTCTGGGTGTACGTGAATATCCAAGTGTTGACCGTCCTATCATAACTGTTTCTGTAAGTTATCCCGGTGCGAATGCCGAAGTGATAATGAATCAGATTACAGAGCCACTAGAACAAAATATTAATGGTATTCCCGGTATTCGTTCACTGAGCAGTGTTAGTAGCCAGGGGAGTAGCCGTATAACCATTGAGTTTGAATTGTCTGTCGATCTAGAGACAGCAGCAAACGACGTGCGTGACAAAGTGTCTAGGGCTCAACGTTTCTTGCCTCGTGATGTAGACCCAGCCACTGTTTCAAAAGCAGATGCGGATGCTACACCCATTATTCAAATTTCCGTACAAAGTGACAAAAGGTCATTGATGGAATTGAGTGAAATAGCTGACTTGACGGTGAAAGAGCGCCTTCAAACTATCCCGAATGTGAGTTCTGTAAGTATATGGGGAGAAAAGCGTTACTCGATGCGTTTATGGCTTGACCCTGTCAAGATGGCCGGTTATGGGGTGACTCCGTTGGATGTTCGTAATGCGGTGAATCGCGAAAATGTGGAGTTGCCTTCCGGTAGTATAGAAGGGAATACCATCACTCTCTCTATACGTACATTAGGCTTGATGCAAACTGCTAAAGAATTTGATGATTTGATAATCAAATCAGACGGTTGGCAAGTAGTGCGTTTTAAAGATGTAGGACGAGCAGAAATATCTCCAGAAGATTTACGCTCGTACATGAAGCGAAACGGGAAGCCCAGTGTGGTGAATGTGATTGTTCCCCAACCCGGAGCCAATCACATTGAAATAGCTGACGAAACTTATAAACGTATTGAAGAGCTAAAAAAAGACCTACCTGAAGATGTTTCTATAGATATTGTCGTTGATAATACACGTTTTATCAGGGCTTCTATTGGTGAAGTGCAAGATACAATCTATATAGCCTTTACGTTGGTTGTGTTAATCATCTTCCTTTTCTTGCGAGATTGGCGTGTTACTTTAGTGCCGGTTGTTGTTATTCCGGTTTCTTTAGTTGGAGCTTTCTTTGTAATGTATGTTGCAGGATTCTCCATCAACGTGTTGACAATGCTAGCTGTTGTGCTAGCCGTAGGACTGGTAGTGGATGATGCGATAGTAGTGACCGAAAACATCTATGTGAAGATAGAAGAGGGGATGAACCCCAAAGCGGCCGGTATCAAAGGGTCTAAAGAAATCTTTTTTGCTGTTTTGGCAACTACGATTACACTGATAGCCGTATTCCTCCCTATTGTTTTCATGGAAGGAATGACCGGGCGACTGTTCAAG
Source organism: uncultured Parabacteroides sp. (assembly GCA_964610765.1). GTDB lineage: Bacteria > Bacteroidota > Bacteroidia > Bacteroidales > Tannerellaceae > CAZSWS01. The sequence continues at coordinate 18,486 of CAZSWS010000050.1, read as the reverse complement.
GAGTTTAGTCTTGTCATTGCAGGTTCAGTAGCTATATCGGCATTTGTTGCTTTGACATTTACACCTATGTTAGCAACTAAGATTTTGAAGCAACGAAAGAAAAAGAATTGGTTTTATGAAAAGACTGAACCTTTCTTTGCTGGTATGAATCATTATTATTCGGTTGCATTAGACTTCTTCTTGAAGAAAAGAGTTTTGGCTATACCGGTTATTCTTTTATTCCTTTTTGCTATTTGGTTTTTCTCAATGAATATACCCTCTGAATTAGCTCCATTGGAAGACCGCTCACAAATATCTATCAATATGCGTGGGCAAGAAGGTAGCACCTTCGAGTTTATTCGCGACTATGCAGAGAAAATAGATAGTCTTTCTGTAGCTTTAATTCCGGAGATTAAAGATATTACTACCCGTTCATGGGAAGGCAGCGGATTTTTGACCCTTACTCTTGAAGATATTCAAGACCGGGAACGTACTCAAATGGAAATAGCCGAAGAGTTGTCCGTAGCTATTACAAAAGAGACAGAAGCACGTTCGTTTGTTCAGCAACAGTCGTCATTTGGTGGACGACGTGGAGGAATGCCTGTTCAATACGTATTACAAGCACCAACGTTAGAAAAGATTCAGGAGAAACTTCCGGAATTTATGGCTAAAGTGAATGAAAGTCCGGTATTTAGAATGGCCGACGTGAATCTTCGGTTTACGAAACCGGAACTACGTATATCCATTGATCGGGATAAGGCTTCAACTCTGGGCGTATCAACACAAACAATAGCCCAAACACTTCAGTATGCACTAAGTGGACAGCGAATAGGCTATTTTTATATGAATGGAAAACAATATCAGATTTTAGGTGAAATAAATAGGCAACAACGAAATAAACCGGCTGATTTGCGTTCAGTTTATGTTCGTAATGATCGGGGAGAAATGATTCAGCTGGACAACCTTGTTTCATTTACCGAAGATGTTGCACCTCCACAGTTGTATCGATATAATCGCTTTGTTTCGGCCACCGTCTCAAGTGGATTGAATAAAGGTTATACACTGGGTGATGGATTGGATGAAATGGACAGGATTGCTGCTGAAACGCTGGATGATACATTCCGTACAGCACTTTCCGGCGAGTCCAAAGAGTTTCGCGAGAGCTCGTCCAGCTTAATATTTGCTATGGTACTGGCGCTAGTGATGATTTTCTTGATTTTAGCTGCCCAGTTTGAGAGTTTTAAAGACCCACTGGTAGTCATGTTTACTGTTCCACTGGCTTTGGCCGGAGCGATGCTTTTCATGTATTTCTCAAACATAACCATGAATATTTTTAGTCAAATTGGACTCATTATGTTGATTGGTTTAGTAGCTAAGAATGGTATTCTGATTGTGGAATTTGCTAATACGCGGCAAATGCATGGAGTGCCGATGATACAAGCTATTCATGATGCTGCCGTACAGCGTTTACGACCGATATTAATGACAAGCTTTAGTACGGTGTTAGGTTTAATGCCCCTTGTATTCGCTTCGGCTGAGGGAGCTCAAAGCCGTATAGCTATGGGTACTTCGGTTGTAGGTGGTATGGTGATTTCAACTATTTTGACACTGTTTTTAATTCCTGCCATGTATTGCTTTATTTCTACTGACCACCAGAAGAGGAAAGATAAAGCCGGTACATCACTGGATCAAGTAATTCAAGGACAGTAGATGAGTAATCAGTGAATAAACGAAACGTATATTGAAGTGTAAAATAAAACAATCATTCTTGTATGTATAAATATATAACTACTGTACTATTATTTGCTTTTTTCGGTCCATTGATGCATGGTCAGGAAAAGAGGTATAGCCTGAAAGACTGTATTGAGTATGGATTGGAGAATAACTATTCTATACGAATCATACGCAATGAGCAGCAAATAAGTGATAATAATGCAACCATAGGAAATGCAGGATATCTACCTACGTTAGATTTAAGTGGCGGTTTGACCGGCACATCCAACAACGATAAATATCGATTGGAAGAGGGCGGAACTAAAAAAGAAAATGGAATACATAATGAAACGCTAAATGTGGGATTAAATGCTTCTTGGACTATTTTTGATGGATTTGGTATTCAGGCATCTTACCAACGATTGAAAGAGTTGAAAGACATTGGCGAGCTAAATACACGAATAACTATTGAAGATTTTATTGGCTCTCTTTCCAGTGAATACTATAACTTGATTCGTCAGAAGATACGGCTGAAGAACCTGTTGTCTACCTTAGCCTTATCTAAAGAAAGAGTCCGGATAGCTCAAGAACAGTATAATATTGGTAGTGGGTCGCGATTAGATATACGCATGGCTGAAGTAGACTTTAATGCTGATAGTTCTCAGGTAGTTAACCAGCTTTTGGAAGTACATACCTCTCAGGTTAAACTGAACGAGCTAATGGCTATGCCTGATGTCGATAGGAAGTTGCTTATTGGAGATACATTGATTGTCCCGAATCCATTTCTGGATGAATTGGAGTTTTCTGACAAGACTCGAGCGTGCAATACTGAATTACTAATTGGGCGTAAGTCGCATCATTTGTCAGAGTTGGACTTGAAAAAGCTTCAAAGTCGTAACTATCCGACAATTGCTTTAAAGGCCGGTTATGGATATACTCAAAATTGGTATGATCGTGGACAGTATGACTGGCAACAACGATTGGGCTTGAATTATGGGGTGACCGTTGGATTCAACCTTTTTGATGGATTAAATAGAAAACGAGAACAACGTAATGCAAAAATTACTATTCAGAATCAAAAACTGATGAATGATCAACTTGAATTAGGAATACAGGCAAGATTTAGCAACTTATGGATGAGCTATAGTAATAGCTTGGATTTGTGGGGATTGGAGGAAAGTAATGCAATAGTAGCTCAGGAAAACTATAGCATTGCATTTGATCGCTATAAGCTGGGAGATTTAGCCGGAATAGAATTGCGTGAAGCTCAAATGAGTTTGTTAGCGGCCGAAGAGAGGCGGTCTATTGCTGCATATTCAACAAAAATTAGTGAAATATCTTTGTTACTTATTAGTGGTCAGATTTTAGAATATTATTATCAAGAACCTGAATCTGTAGAATAACGTATGCTCAGTCTAGTTAGCTTGCCTATTCAATAGAGGGATTTTGCGGTTTCAATAGGGAGATTTAATTGCATCGATAGAGAGATTTAAGCTTTTAACGGACGTTAGAAGAGCTTCTTACATTCGTCAGAAGAGCTTTCAACCCGGGTTAAAAGCTCTTTCAACGTTCGTCAAAACATTAATACTCCCTATTCTTTGGTTTAAAACGCTATATACAAACACAATACGCATAGTGATTATTTAATTTGTTTTCAGTATTCATCCGAAGACTTTTTTATATTGTATCTGTGTTTTAGGTGTCGCTGTGTGTATTTGTAAATCAGGCTCGCTTGCCTTATTCTTTATATTGAAAGGAAAAGCTTATTTTTGCTGTGTCTTTAACCCTTTATACACTTAAAAAGATGCTTACAAAGCAGACAAAACCTTGTTCTTTAGTTTTAGCATGCAGAGTTGCTCGCTTTTTCTTTGTTTTTCTACTTTCTATACTCTTTTCTCAAAATATTTTTAGTGAGTCAACAACTTACTGTTTTCGTGTGTATTTGAAGAAAGCTACAAATACAGACTACTCAATTGAAAAACCCCTTGAGTTTTTGTCACAAGAGGCTATTGATAGGCGCTTGAAATTAGGAATAGAAATAACTTCGGCTGACTTTCCCATACTAAAAGCCTACAAAGATTCCATTCTACAATCGGGAGGACATATTGTTGCTGAGAGCAAGTGGCAAGAAACAGTGGTGGTAGAACATGCAGATAGTTTGCTTTCCGAGCGGTTAGAAAATATTTCTGTCGTTGACTCTGTTCGTTTTGTTTGGAAGGGTAAACAACGCACACGTGTATATCCTCGTGACGATGAATCATTGATTTACACGGAAGAACCTCTGAAAAAAGAGTATTACGGCTATGCTAAAGAGCAAATAAAGATGCTAAATGGTATCTCGCTACATAAAAAGGGCTACAAAGGAAAAGGGGTCCGAATAGCAGTCATTGATGCCGGTTTTAAAAATGTAGATCGATTGAATGTTTTTAAAACAATACATCTGTTAGGAACTAAAAACTTTATATCGAATGATGCTGATGTGTTCTCAGAAGATGACCACGGTACGAAAGTCCTTTCTTGTATGGCCGCTAATCTTCCCGGTATCATGGTGGGTACGGCACCGGAAGCATCATACCTTTTGTTGAAAACAGAAGATGAGAGGAGTGAATATCCCATTGAAGAGGACTATTGGACTGCTGCTGTTGAATATGCTGATAGCGTAGGAGTAGATATCATAACTTCATCATTAGGGTATTTTAAATTTAATACAGCAGAGCAACCCTATACGACCAATGATTTGGATGGAAAAACAGCCTATATTACACGTACTGCCAATATGGCAGTTGATAAAGGATTGTTGCTGTTTTGTAGTGCCGGCAATGAAGGGGAGAGTAACTGGGGTAAGATAGTCTTTCCTTCTGATGCAACAAATACGATTACGGTTGGTGCTATAGACATTAAAAAACAGGTCAGTTCGTTTAGTTCAAGAGGGTTTTTACGTGAAACGCTGGTAAAACCTAACTTCGTAGCATTGGGCACAGCCACCTGTGTGATTGATTCAGATGGAGATATTCGTTATTCTAACGGTACCTCTTTTTCTACACCTACTTTAGCCGGTTTAGGCGCCTGCCTTTATCAGGCTTTACCTTGTGTAACTCCTCAAAAGTTCATAGATTTGATGATGCGTTCGGCTCATAATCATAAGAATCCTGATGCTGATATAGGATATGGTATACCGAATGTGTATAAAATCTATAAACAAGAACATAAAAATGCTTTTCGAGAAAAATAATAATGAACAGCGAACAGAGCTTTCTTTATTAGAATTAAATAGTCTTATACGTGATACAATCCGGACCAATCTATCCGGTAGTTATTGGATAAGGGCAGAAATGGCGGATGTGCGAGTTAATGCTTCTTCCGGGCATTGCTATTTGGAATTTATTGAAAAGAACGAAAAAACCGGACAATTATTAGCAAAATCTCGGGGGACGATATGGGCTAATAATTTCAGAATGATTAAACCTTATTTTGAACGAATAACCGGTCAGTCGTTTGCATCCGGCATTAAAGTCTTAGTTAAGGTAACGGTCGATTTTCATGAACTGTATGGTTTTAATATCACAGTGCAAGACATTGATCCTTCATATACTTTGGGAGATATAGCTCGGAAAAGACTTGAAATCATCAACCGATTAAAAAAAGAAGGAGTATTTACACTTAATAAAGAACTCCCTTTTCCTACGCTTCCTTTACGAATTGCGCTCATCACTTCACCTACTGCTGCAGGATATGAGGATTTTATGAATCAACTAACCAATCATGAAGCCGGTTATGGATTTATAGTCAAATTATTCCCGGCCATTATGCAAGGAGAAAAGACAGAAAGTTCAGTAATCCATGCACTTGAGCAAGTCTTTGAATATGCTGACTTGTTTGATGTAGTTGCCGTTATTCGTGGAGGTGGCTCAACAGCCGATTTAAATTGGTTTGACTCTTATTTTCTTGCAGCCAGTTTTGCCCAGTTCCCTTTGCCAATTATTACAGGTATAGGTCATGAACGAGATGATACGATTTTAGATATGGTAGCACATACGCGGATGAAAACGCCTACTGCTGTAGCTGAATTCCTGATATCATCAATGGACAAACAAGCGGAGCTTTTGGCTGAGTTGGAACAACGGATTGTTACACTTCCGACAACACTTATAGAGCAACAACGAAAGCTGTTGCATGTGATTACAGCACAGCTTCCCGGCTTGTTAGCAACGCGAATTGAACGGAATCGGTCGTTTTTGGGTCAAGTAGGAGCTAAGCTCACAAATGCCAGTTCGCGTATGCTGAACACACATGTATTGTCTGTTAACAGTTTAAACAATCGGCTTCATTCGTCTGTAACCAACGTGCTTGCAGATAAGAAACGTTCGCTTGACCTGATGGAGCAATTTATTACGATGTCTTCTCCGCAAACGATTTTAGCAAAAGGCTATACGCTGACTTTGATGGATGGACGTATCGTTAAAAGGTCGGAATCACTCAAAAACGGAGACGAAATAACAACCCTCTTTAAGGATGGGAAAAAGAAAAGTATAATAGTAAATGAGAAATAATCATGGCAGATAAAAAAGAAACATATAACGAAGCAATTCAAAAACTACGTGCAATAGTGACTGATATCGAAACCGGAGAATTAGATGTAGATGTGCTTTCAGAAAAAGTAAAAGAAGCAGGACGTCTAATCAAAATTTGTAAGGAGAAGCTATTTAAGGCTGACGAGGAGGTGAAAAAAGTGCTGGAGGATATGGAATGAGACGGTATGCGATACTGGTAGCAGGCGGCAAAGGCTTGCGTATGGGGCATGAACTCCCCAAACAATTAATACCTATATCGGGACGACCTATCTTAATGCATACCATGCAGCGGTTTTATGATTGGGATGTTACTTGTGAACAAATTGTTGTTTTGCCGGAAAGTCAGCATGCTTATTGGCAAATGTTGTGCAAAGAAATTCCTTGTACGATTCCTCATGTGTTAGTATCTGGAGGTAGTACCCGTTTTGAGTCGGTAAAAAATGGCTTGAATGAAGTAAAGGAAAATAGTCTGGTAGCTGTTCATGATGGAGTCCGCCCTTTTATTACTTCCCAACTGCTTGAAACATGTTTTGAGCAAGCAAAACTGCATACAGCTGTTGTTCCCGTAGCCCCTCTGGTCGAATCTCTGCGTGAGGTAATTGGACAGAAGAGTCATTCGGTTGATCGAAATCGTTTTGTATCTGTTCAAACTCCACAAGTGTTTATATCAACTGTGCTTAAAGAAGCTTATAGCCAACCTTATTCTCCTTTATTTACAGATGATGCCTCTGTGGTTGAAGCCATGGGAAGGGAAATAGTATTAGTAAACGGTGAACGAGAGAATATTAAAATTACTGAACCCATTGATTTAAAGATAGCTGAAGCTATATTTTCTGAACATAAATGATTGCTTAGATTGAGTACGCTTGAACTAAATAAACGTTCTGTTATCTACTTGCCAGGTGTTGGTCCTAAAAAAGCAGATGTTTTACATAAAGAGCTGGGAATAGCTTCTTATGAAGATTTATTATACTATTTCCCCTATAAATATATAGACCGTACGCGCTTTTACAAAGTGGCAGAAATAAATGGCGATATGCAATATATTCAGCTAAAGGGGCGTATACTGTCTTATGAAACAATCGGGGAGTTTAGAAAGAAAAGACTGGTAGCAAGATTTTCTGATGGTTCGGGTATTATCAATTTGGTGTGGTTTAAGGGGATAAACTTCATTATGGATAAATACAAACTCAATCGCGAATATATTGTATTTGGTAAACCTACTGCGTTTGGTTCTTTATTGAATATAGCCCATCCTGAGATTGATTCGCTAGATAAAGAAGATCAAGTTGCCGGCAGTTTAGTGCCTTTTTATAACACAACAGAGCGAATGAAAAGGTCGTATATCAACTCCCGTGCTATACAAAATATGCTATTCAACCTGTTAGGGCAATTAAACTGGCAAATGCCTGAAACACTCCCTCCCTATATGTTGGAGAAAATACATATGATGAGCCTTTCTGATGCTATGCGAAACATCCATTTCCCGGAATCAATGGAAATGCTTAGGAGGGCACAGTTGAGATTGAAATTCGATGAACTGTTTTATATCCAGCTTAATATACTTCGTACGGCACGCATGCGTATGTATAAACTGAAAGGTATACCGTTTGAGAAAGTGGGCGATGCTTTTAATACGTTTTATAAAGACTATTTGCCTTTCGAATTAACAGGAGCTCAAAAGCGTGTAATTCGTGAAATGCGTAGAGATATGGGCAGCGGAAGACAAATGAATCGATTGCTTCAGGGAGATGTAGGTAGCGGGAAAACCCTTGTGGCGCTATTGGTGATGCTTTTAGCAAAAGATAATGGTCATCAAGCTTGTATGATGGCTCCTACGGAAATACTGGCTACGCAACATTATCAAACGCTTAAAAACTTTTTAAAAGATATGAATATTCGTGTTGAGTTACTTACAGGTTCAACACGGAAAAAAGAACGACAGCGAATTACCGATAGTATTGCCTCCGGCGAAACAGACTTGGTGGTAGGTACGCATGCGTTGATAGAGGATACGGTTGTTTTTTCCTCCTTAGGATTAGCTGTAATTGATGAGCAACATCGTTTTGGGGTTGAGCAGCGTTCGCGCCTATGGCTGAAGAATAAGACGGTGCCTCATGTGCTAATTATGACTGCCACGCCTATTCCTCGCACCTTGGCAATGACGCTGTATGGAGATTTGGACGTATCTGTCATTGATGAGCTTCCGCCCGGCAGGAAGCCCATAAAGACGTTGCATCAATATGACAACAGAAAAAAAGAACTCTATACTTTTATACGTTCGCAGCTAGAAAGTGGCAGACAGGCTTACGTCGTATATCCACTGATTGAGGAAAGTGAGAAAATGGATTATAAAAACTTAGAAGAAGGCTTTGAAGTCTTTAAAGAGGTCTTTTCTGAGTATAAGATTTGTATGGTTCATGGACGAATGAAAGCGGCTGAGAAAGAAAAGGAAATGGAGCTTTTTGTCAGCGGTGAGGCTAAGATACTTATGGCTACTACGGTTATTGAGGTAGGCGTGAATGTACCTAATGCGACGGTGATGGTGATTCAAAGTGCTGAACGCTTTGGTCTTTCTCAGCTTCATCAGCTTCGAGGGCGTGTAGGTCGAGGAGGGGAGCAGTCCTACTGTGTGCTGGTAACCTCATTTAAGCTAAGTGCTGAAACGCAAAAGCGTATTGAAATCATGGTGAATAGCACGGATGGCTTTGAGATTGCAGAGGCTGATTTACGATTGAGGGGGCACGGTGATTTGGAAGGAACTCAGCAAAGTGGAGAAGGAATAGATTTGAAAATCGCCAACCTTGCTGCAGATGGGCAGATTCTTCAATATGCGCGTGATTGGGCCGTGAAAATACTAGATGCAGATCCGGATTTAACTCAATCCAACAATAAATTATTAAAAGAACGACTAAAGACACTTTTTAGTCATAAAATGAATTGGGGCTTAATTAGCTAACAGTGTTTGTTTATAGAGCTGTTCTACGCTTAATATTAGCAATTTGTATTTTCTTCCCCAATAGTAATGCCCAATCTCTCCGGTTGACTTGATAATCCTGTGACAAGGGACAAGCAAAGAGATAGGATTTTTTCCTACGGCTGTTCCCACGGCTCTTTGTGCTTTAGGTGCATGGATGGATTTAGCTATGTCAGAATATGTCAAGACATCTCCTAATGGAATGTTAAGTAATGCTGACCATACGCTGAGTTGAAAATCGGTTCCATATAAGCGGAGTGGGAGGTTCTCATTTCTCAATTGCCCCCGGTTGATATATTCAACAGCATCCTGATGTACGGATTCTTTTTTTCTGATATATTTTGCGTATGGGTATCTTGATTTAAGTTCTTTCTCTATGGGTGTTTTTTCATCTATTAATAGCAGCAGACTTATTCCTTGCTCATCAGAAGCAATCAAAACAGCTCCATATATGCAGTCGTAAATTTCATAAGAGAAAGTAGCGTTTTTATAAGCTTCTAAGCTCATTCTGTTAATTATAAGGGGTGTATCTTCAGGTGCTACTACGTTCGTACGACTATTTTCTAAAACCTGCATCATGTTTTTTTTGCTTATTAATGCAGACAAATTTTGAATATCAATTTGCTCAGAAACGAACTTTTGGGTAAACTGTTGAAAAGCCCACGTCATATCTTCCGAAACAGTTGTATGATTGTTTTTTTCCATGACTCTTTTCATTGTTGTGTTTAGAAAGCAAGTTAAGTATGTATTTGGATATATCAAACACATACTTAACTTGTTTACTAAGCATGCAGATATTTATTCAGTAAAATGATAACTTCCGGCCGGAACTTCGAAAATAGTATAGCGACCTTCAGTAGAAATACGTTTGGCAATACCTGACTTTTCTTCAATATTCCCTATTGAAGGGAAGTGAATGTTGGCTTTACAGTTTGGCGGTACAGTAACCTTCAAATCGTACTTGCCATTTTCTAAAGTCCAGTGAGATTTGATGACTCCCATAGGAGAATCAAAAGAAGCCTTGGCCCAGTTTATTTGATTTTCTTTTAAAATAGGAACACAAATAGAGAACTCTTTATAGCCTGCTTTACCTCGTTTGATGCCTGCAACGCCATCAATATACCAAGCTCCGGGATATAAATATGAACTGTGTAATAGAGAATGTCCGGGAAGATCTTTTTCCCACATTTCCCAGATAGTAGTTGCATCGTTTTCTCTCATATGTCCCCAACTAGGGTAGGTGGTTTGCGATGTCATGGAGTAGATTAAATCGTCTCTGCCCGTTTCTCTAAGATATCTAAATAGCAATGCTCCACCCGTAATCCCTACGTGTATATGACCCTTCCTAATTTCTAGAATTTCTTTTTCTAATCGTTCTATAACCTTATCCTTTAGCTCTGCGGGAGGGATGTCGGCTAATAATGCTGCGGCTAGATTTCCCATTGATTTATCGGCATAGCTAAAATCTTCCGAGTCGTAAAACATAGCATGAATGGCTTTGGCTGAAGCCTGAGCCTTCTCATCCCACTTGTCAGCATCGGCAGTCCTACCAAGTACTCGTGCTATATTAGCAGCTGTTTTTAAGTTGAAAACTCTGTAGCAACTGTTTAGGCAAACTGTTTCAGGTTTGTCATTGTTCATTCCTTCAGCAGTTGCATTGGGCCATAGCCAATCACCCAGAAAGTCCCAGGTTCCACCATATCTTCTAAGAATATCATCTTTTGTATGACTGTCTAAGAATTCTAACCAATTAGTAATGAGTTCGTAGTTTTTCTCAAGTATTCTTTTATCGCCATAGTGTTGATAGATAAACCAGGGCAAAGAGATACAAATGCCTCCCCAGGATGGTCCACCACCGCCAATATTAGTGGGAGCTGTATGGGGTAGAATACCTCCACCTACTCTTGGACCTCCCATTGACTCCCAGCCTTGTACATCTCTCCAATCTTGCATCCACTTAGTGTAAAATGCGCCCATTTGATAGTTGAGTAATCCGGTCTCGGAGGTGGCGTGTGCATCTCCTCCATAACCCAAACGCTCTCTCTGAGGACAGTCGACCACAAATCCTCCTAAGGATAGATTTTCAAAAGTCCAACAAACAGTATTATAAATCCAGTTTTGTAAATCATTCGATGAGTTGAATTCGGCAGCATCTTCATAACTTGTTCTGATCAACCAACCCGTAATGTCTTCAAGATTGGGTTTTTCTTTTAGTCCTTTTATCGTAATCCATCTTCCGGAGCTATAATTGAATTTGTTTTTAAAAATGCCTTCACCTGTTTCATCAATAATAAAGGCACTACGATGTCTGAAAGTCATTTCGTCTTGTTCTCTTTCGGAGAAGAGAAAATCTATACGCTGGTTCGGCTCACCTTTAACTTTAATATTAGTCCATCCGGCAAAGTTGACTCCCATATCTACTCTGAATGAGCCATCTGTATTTTCAGAGATGCTAACCGGAGTGATTTTGTCAAAAACTTTGTTCGGCTCTGCTTTTTCAGCTGATAAGATAACCTTAGTGGCATATTCAGTGGCTTGTTTCCAACTACTATCATCATAAGAGGGGAGGTTCCAATCGCTTATTTCCATATTGGCATCCCATATTTCTCCTCCAAAATTCCATGTTTCCCAAGTGCCTAAAAGTTTGTTGGGGCTTGAGTGCGCCTTCCAAGTTCCGTCGGTGGCTATGCTGTGATAAGGCTTTGAATCTGCTGACATAACAGATTCATTATATAAGTCAGCTTGGGCGATTACCATGGGCGTTCTGGGTCTATCACCTGTTACATATTGGCTGAAAATAGACCAGCCAACACCTAGCCATAGAGCAATGGTGTTATCTCCTTTGCGTAAATGTTCAGCAATATCATATGCAACATAACTAGCTCTTGTTGTATGCTCGTTAACTAAAGGAGCCATGATGTTTTCTGTGATTTTCTTTCCATTGACATATAGTTCATGGAAACCAATAGAGGCAACAAACATGATAGCCTGTTTGGGCTTGCTGTCTAAAGAAACATTTTTTCGTAACCAAGGGTCAGGTATGTTACAGTTTCCATCTACCGGTTCAAATGCGATATCGCTTCCTATCCATGTAGCTTGCCAATCTGTCTGCTCAAATAATCCGGTTGACCAATAAGCTGGGCGACTCCAAGCGGACAACTCTCCCTGCTCATCTTTGACTTGCACTTTCCAATAGTATTTTCTATCTGATTTTAGTTCTTTTCCGGCGTATTCAATGTGTTGATTGTCGGAAGAAGAAATCCAACCGGAATCCCACATATCCCCTTCATCTTTCTTGATGGTTTGATTGTTTTGAGAGACAAGTATTCTATAAGCAGTTTGAGCTTGACCAAATTCACTGCTTTTCTTAGCCTTTAGTATCCAACTAAACCGAGGCTTTTTTTCATCTAATCCAAGTGGGTTCTCTAAATACTCACATTGTAGTCTATCTACTTGTATGGAGCTTTTAGAATCAGTACATGCTAAAAGAAAAAATATAGGTATAAATAAATATAAGTATTTCATAAAAAGTAATTTAAGGTTTCGAGTTAAGCTCTTTTATATGCTTGTGGAATATCATTTTCGTAAGAGCTATGTTTTAAAAAAACATAGCCTGTAGTTTAAATACCACAGGCTATATCTTTGTGTCATCCTGTTACATATTTATATCAACAAGATTTATGTGTGTAAAGTAAACGCGTTAGACCAGCTTACGTGCGCCATCGCTGATGACAACATCGTATATTTTGGCTCTTTTGTTATACTTTTCACCGTATGATTCAACAGCGGTGCGGATGAAAGTGTCGTATAATTCATCTTTAACGAGATTAATTGTACATCCACCAAAACCACCACCCATCACGCGTGAACCGGTAACACCACATTCTTTTGCGATATCGTTTAAGAAGTCTAGTTCTTCGCAGCTCACTTCATAAAGTTTGCTCATTCCATGATGTGTTTCATACATTTTTTGACCAACCGTTTCGTAATCTCCGGCTTCGAGTGCATTACTAACATCAAGTACTCGCTGAATTTCTTCTATAACATATTCAGCTCGCATGAAATCTTCTTCAGATACTTCTGATTTAAACTCACGAAGCATATCCATTGTTGCATCACGTAAAAACTCAACATGCGGATATTTCTTTTTCATGACAGCCACTACGTTTTCACAGCTTTCGCGTCTCTTGTTATAAGCAGATGACGCCAGCTCGTGCTTAACGACTGAGTCAACAAGTACTAGTTTATATCCCTTAGGGTCAAAGGGGAAATATACATATTCTAACGAACGGCAATCTAAACGCATTAAACTTCCTTCTTTTCCAAAAAGTGAAGCAAACTGATCCATGATACCGCACTTTACACCGACATAGTTATGTTCTGTCGCTTGTCCTATTTTTGCCAGTTCAAACTTGTCTATACCAAGGTTAAGCATATCATTCAACGCATAAGCGTAAGTGCTTTCTAAAGCTGCTGAAGAAGACATGCCTGCTCCTAATGGAACATCTCCGGCAAATGCCGTATTGAAACCTTCTAGTTTATAGCCTCGTTTAATAATCTCACGGCATACTCCGAAAATATATCTTGCCCAACTAGCTCGTGGAGCATCTTCTTCCTCAAAGCCAAATTCAACATAGTCTTTTAGGTCGATAGAGTAGGCACGAACTTTGTTTGTCCCGTTAAATTTGATTTCAGCCATCATGCCTTTATCAATAGCACCCGGGAAGACAAAACCTCCGTTATAATCTGTATGCTCGCCAATAAGATTCACTCTACCCGGCGAAGTGTAAATTGAGCCGGTTGAACCGTCAAAGTGTTTGATAAAACGACTTCTTACATGTTCTATGTCCATCATTCTTTTCTCCTTTTATTTATGTATAAAAAAACTTTAAATTATTCTGTAGGGATGTCTTTATTAACATTTTTGCTACCTATTAATGCATAGTACAATAAGTATACCAAACCAATTAACGGAACCCAATAACTAATCATATAGTCAGCTTTGTCAGCTACGAAGTTCTGAAGAAGTGGTAAAACACCGCCACCAACAACCATCATCATGAAGATACCTGATGCTGTAGTGATATATTTCCCTAAGCCTTCAACAGCTAAGTTGTAGATGCTACCCCACATAATAGAGGTGCAAAGTCCGCATAATACAAAGAACATTGCACTGAGTGGTACTTGAATCATTTCAAATGATGCACCTGTAAATGCCGGGATGGCAACTCTGGTTGAAATAGGCGATAACAAAGCAGCTGCAATTAATAAAATAGCTACTCCAGAACCAGTGGTTAACATGGTTTTACTAGAAACTTTGCCGGCTATCGAAGCTCCTGCAAAACGACCTACTAACATTAAGAACCAATATGTTCCGGCAACAAAGCCAGCAACAGTAGCTCCTAAACCTCCTGCATTTGGATCCTCTAAGAAATAAAGCATAGTTCCGGGAATACCAACTTCAATTCCTACATACATAAATATAGCGATAGCTCCTAACACAAAGTGACGGAAAGACCAAGCACTATATTTATCTTTTACTCCGGTTCCGGCAGTTGCTTTTTCTAAGTGTGGTTCCGGTATTTGTACTATGAATAAAACTATAAATGCTGCAACAAAGACTCCCATAGCAATGTATAGAACAGGATTTACATTAGAAATAACGGTGTCTTTAGTTACTGAACCAATCAAAGCCCCAACAAACATAGGAGTAAATGTACCTACAAGAGAGTTGAAAGAACCTCCAACTTGAATTAGTTGGTTTCCTTTATTACCACCACCACCTAAAGTGTTTAACATGGGATTTACTACAGTGTTCAGCATACAAACTGAAAAACCAGCAACAAAAGCACCAAGTAAGTAAATGATGAAGTTAAGCGGAAGTGTAAATAATGTGGCTTCAGCTGAGGCAGTACCAGATAAAAACTGTATAAATACGCCTAAGAATCCAACAGCAATAGCTATAAGAGCAGTTTTCTTATAACCTACTTTTTGAAGTAATTTTCCGGCAGGAATACCCATGAAAAGGTAAGCTAAAAAGTTCATGAAGTTTCCAAGCATGCCTAGGAAGTTTGAGTCTGCAAACTTGTACTTCCAAATCATTCCCACAGGAGCCGCCAGGTTAGTTACAAATGAGATCATACCGAAGAGTAGGATCATCATAAAAATAGGCAGCATGTAATTCTTTTTTGTTTCCATCTTTTTGTTTTTTATTGATAAAATTATTGTATCGAAAATTTATAAATTGTTTTGCTTTCAAAAGTTTCTGCTGGTCTTAATACTGTAGAAGGGTATTCTGGTTTGTTTGGACTGTCAGGAAAGTGTTGTGTTTCTAAACATAAAGCTGCCCTTGCCGGATAACGTTGTCCGTTTTTTGCGATAAAGTTGCCAGTCATCCAATTGCCCGTATATAACTGCACTCCCGGTTCTGTTGTGTACGTTTCCATCACAATGCCTGTTTTGGGTGAATAGCATCTGGCACAAAAAGAAAGTTCTTTACCTGTTTTGTTTAGTACATAGGTATGATCGTAGCCGCGAGCCCAGATTAATTGTTGAAACTCATCATCTATTCTTAGCCCCACAGATTGTGGAGTTCTAAAATCCATAGGGGTATTCTCTACTTTTTCTTTTGGTCCATAGGGTATGGCTGTTTCATCAGTAGGTAAGTAGTTGTCAGCATTTATTTCTAAGATGTGATCAGCTATTGAGGAATCTCCAGCCCCGGATAAGTTGAAGTATGAGTGGTTAGTTAGGTTTAATACAGTTGGTTTATTTGTTGTAGCTTGATAGCTAATCTCCAACTCATTATTATCGCTGAAGTGATAAGTTACAGTTGTTGTGAGTTCACCTGGGAATCCTTCTTCACCATCTATTGAAGTGTAAGAGAGTTCGAGGGTTTGTTGGTCAATTTGTTTGGCATCCCATACAACAGCATTAAATCCCTTAATGCCTCCATGAAGGGAGTTAGGGCCATTATTAATTGCTAAATTATTGTAGGTGACTCCATCTAAATCAAAGGATCCTTTGGCTATTCTATTGCCATATCTGCCACAAATAGCTCCGAAGTATGGTTCTTCAGAAATTAAATACTCATCAATAGAATTGTGTCCGGTTACTACATCAACAAGTTTGTCATTTTTATCTTTAACCATTAAAGATACAATCTTGGCACCGTAGCTGGTAATAGCTACTTCGTTTCCTTGTTTGTTAGTCAGAATGTATAAGCTTGTTGTCTTACCTTCTACTACTTTTTCAAAATTACTAAGTAATAATCCTGAAAGGGTTTTCTTGTCCTCCATATTTGTTGTTAAGGTTTTACTCTTTATCAATTCAGCATGTAAAATTAGCCCACTTAATGATATTATTGTAAATACGAAACCATGTTGTATAACATGTTTCAGTTATCTATGGGCATTTTATTATTTATTATTACTGATTGATATTTAGGTTTCGAATATACATACTTTTTTTCAATATAGAACTCTTTATTATATATATAGTGACGGTTTTGTTTGATTATGTATTCTAATTACTGAATCATCTAACAATATGATTGTATATGTTTTTTTATCATCTTTAATCCGTTATGTCTCTAGCTCAATACTATTTGGGCGATTTACGATTCTCTCATGGTTTTGAGTTGTTTATTGAAGTGATAAATATCGATTAATAAAAGAGCATATTGTATGATATGAAATTTGATAGTTGTATTTAATAAAACAGATGGGATATGTCGTCGTTAGGGGGTTCACTCCAGTGATGATTGTTATATTTACTCTGTGGGAGAGTGATAATTGTGATGGTTTAAGAAAATTGATTATTTTTGTACGTCTTTTTGGCCTGGTAGCTTAGTGAATAGAGCGTCAGATTCCGGTTCTGAAGGTCGTGGGTTTGACTCCCACCCGGGTCACAAGTAGAATCCTGCAAAATAATTTGTAGGATTTTTTTTAAATGCGAAACACACACACTTAAAATCATAATAACTCTATCAATTATATGGAAACGAAAAAACCACAGCGCTTAGAATCTCTGGATATTTTAAGGGGATTCGATTTATTTTGCTTAGTTGGCTTAGAATCAGTAATTCATTCGATGGGGAAACCAATTAGTCAACCTTGGTTTGATGCAGTCCTGTGGAATTTCTCTCATGTGGGATGGAGTGGATTTTCTCCCTGGGATTTAGTTATGCCGTTGTTTCTATTTATGGCTGGAGTGTCTATTCCATTTGCGTTGTCCCGTTATAAAATGGCGAGTGATAAAAAGAAAATCTATTTCCGAATTATTAAAAGAGTTGTTTTGTTATGGATTTTTGGAATGATGTGCCAAGGTAATTTGCTGGACTTAAGCCCTGAGCGAATTTATCTCTACTCTAATACGCTTCAATCTATTGCGATAGGTTATCTTATTGCTTCTATGTTGTTTTTACATACAAAAGTTAAGACTCAAATAGGAATCGCTGTAGGGATTTTATTGACATATTGGGCAGTTATGCAGTTTGTAAGCATTGGAGCCTATGGTGGGGGTAATTATACACCTGAAGGAAACCTAGCAGAATGGATTGATCGTGTTGTGCTTGGGCGTTTTCGAGATGGTGCAAAAGTAGTAGATGGTATCGTGGTTTTTGCTGATTGGTATAGGTATACTTGGATATTAAGTAGTATGAATTTTGGGGTAACTGTACTAACTGGGGTCTTTGCCGGACATATCCTCAAAAGTAAAGTGATAACTTCTAAGAAGAAGTGGCAGCTGTTACTAAGTATCGGTATGGCTTTAGTTGCTGTTGGATGGTTGTGGCATCTTCAAATGCCCGTGATTAAAAAAATATGGACTAGTTCAATGGTATTGGTGAGTAGTGGATATTGCTTTTTGCTGATGGGACTTTTTTATTACTGGATTGATTATAGGGGAAATAACAGGTGTTTAAATTGGCTTAAGGTATATGGGATGAACTCTATCGTAGCTTATATGTTGGCTTTATGTGTCAATTTTAGCTGCATTGGACGATCTTTACTTTATGGCTTAGAACAATATATTGGTGTTTGGTATCCGGTGTTAATTACTGCATCTAATGCCCTTATTATTTACATCATCTTATGGATAATGTATAAAAGAAAGATTTTCTTGAAAGTTTAAAACAACGGTAATCCGCGAGACATTTATTAAATAAAAAAAGACTTACGAATATTCGTAAGTCTTTTTTCGTCGGGGTAGCAGGATTCGAACCTGCGACCCCCTGCTCCCAAAGCA
>CAZSWS010000049.1:10979-21761 GCA_964610765.1 uncultured Parabacteroides sp. | reverse complement strand
AAAGTAACATAAACCGGTACTTTCTTACCTTTATCTTCTCCCGGTTTCCATTTAGGCATAGCCTTTACGACGCGGTAAGCTTCCATATCACATTCGGGCAATAAGCTTTTAATAACGATTGGTTCAAGCACATTGCCCGTTTCATCAATAATAAACTCAATCGTGACTCGTCCGGTAATATATCTCTGAGCCGCTTTTTTGGGGTATTTTACATTTTTATCAATATATCTAAATAGTGCTTTCTCTCCTCCGGGGAATTCAGGCATCTTTTCAGCAACACGAATTGCTTTTTCATTTTGCTGCTCACGATATGCCCTCTGCATGACTTGTTTTTTGAGGTCCTTGGGTGCTTTTTTATGTTCGCCTAAAGAAAATGTGATGGGTACGGTGTAGAACGTGTTTACGGGTCTTCCATTTTTCATTCCCGGCTCCCATTTAGGCATTCTTTTTATGACCCGAATGGCTTCTTTATCACATTTAGGGTCTAGGCTTTGTACAATTTTAGGATCCATGATTTTCCCTTTTTCATTGATGTAGAATCCTATAATAACCTTTCCCTCTATTTGTTTTTCTAAGGCTTCTGAAGGATATCGTATGTTTTTTCCGAGGTAGTTTAATAAGGCTTTTTCTCCTCCGGGAAAGCGAGGCATCACTTCGTCAGGAGAATCTCCATTTACGATGGTGTCAGGCGCGGCAATTATGCCTAAAATAGTATTGCTGCCAGTTGCTTTGGTATGTACGGTGCTAGATAAGAGTAGGATAGTAACTCCACAAAATAGTAAAGTGCTCCATAAGTAGTCTCTTTTTGGGTGTTGATTTATTCTTTTCATATATGGTGAGATTTTATGTACAATGGCTTATTACTTAGGAGTTAGAGACGAACGGGGAAAACCATGTCTACCTCTACGGGTACTCCATTTTCTATTCCCGGCTTCCATCTAGGCATTGTTTCTACAACTCGTATCACTTCTTGGTCAAATGCTGGTGATACTCCTTGAATGATTTTTATTTTAATTGGTTTTCCTTTTTGGGATACTGTAAAAGCAACAATTAGTTTCTTCCCATTCATAGCTGCTCCTTTCTTGCCAGGATGGCGAATGTTGTCTTGTAAATATTTTACAAGAGCAAAAGTACCACCCGGATACTCTGGAGGTCCATCTTGTAAGTCTTTGACTTCAAATGGCAGTTCTAAGGTGTAGAGGTATGCTTGTTTGCCATCTTGGTTGGTTGCCGGTTCCCATTTGGGCATTCCTTTGATAAGACGAATGACACTCTTTTTTATATTAGGGGGAATAGATGCCTGGTCTATGCTTTCGTCGTCAGTTTGAATATTCGTGACTTGTATGTTGCTAATCTTTCCTTTATTTGTCACAATAAACTGAGCAGTAATGACTCCTTTTAGAAAGATTTCTATTTCATTCTTAGGAAGTTGTAGTTTGCTTTTAATGTAGTCTGCAAGCCCCTTTTCTCCTCCCGGGAATTGAGGAATTGTTTCGAATATTCCTTCGTTTGTGTGTTTTTTGTTTAGAAGGGTGTCTGTTTTTTGTATGGTCGAAGTGTAGGAAGAAGTAGGTTTGCTGCTCTTGCAATAAATGTTTGCTTGCAGGTTGTTTGTGCTGAGTAACAGGACTGTATGCATGCCTGTAAATAATAATAGCAGCCCCCGTCTGGTGTTGCTTTTTAGGTATTGATTCGCTTTTCTCATAGATATATAGTTATGTTGATTAAACGCAAACTAGTATCTTGTCCATTTCCACCTGTTTAGTTTATTACGGATGGAAATGCAACATAAGCGAATATACGTAAAAAGTTTCTAAAAAGAAGTGTTTGGAATCTATTTACAAAGAAAAGAAGCAAATGCTGATAAAGAGTGTGTATATAATCGTTGTTCGCTTCTTTTCTTTGTGTAAATGCGGTTTATATTTTCTTCAAATGAGAACTGGTTGTCAAGCTTGTTACTTGTAGTTGATTTATGCTTGTAGCTTAAATGTTATGGGAATTGTGTAGTATACTTTTACTGCTTTCCCGTCTTGTTTGCCCGGCTTCCATTTAGGCATTAAGCCAACAACACGTAATGCTTCTTTGTCCGTTTCCTCATCGAGCGACTGGATGATTTTTAAATCGGTTATATCTCCCGTTTCGGTAATTGCTAACTCAACTATAACGCGGCCTTGTATTCCCTTTTCTGCTGTGGAGGTAGGATAAACCGTATTGTCGTTGATGAACTTCATCAGCTCTCTATCTCCTCCGGGGAATTGAGGCATTTCATCGACTCCACGAAGTATGGGCTCTTTGTCTAGAATTTGTATTTGGATATCTTCCTTTTCTATTTGAGGTTTTCTCGGCTCCAATCTGAACATAACAGGCAGGGTATAATACACGGATACTTCTTTTCCATTTTGTTTTCCCGGCTTCCATTCTGGCATGGAAAGAATGACTCGTATAGCTTCTGCATCTGTTTCAGGACTTAACTTCTGAATGACTTTGGCATTCGTTATTTCTCCTGTTTCAGTAACAACAAATTCAACTGTTACACGACCTTGTGTGTTGCTTTTTAGCGCTTGCTCGGGATATTGGATGTTTTCGCTAAGGAACTTCATTAGTTCTTTTTCTCCACCGGGGAATTCCGGCATTTTTTCTACTCCACGATATACTTTATGTCCTTCTTTTTGGACCGCCTTTTCTTTTGAAGAATCTTTTTTAGAAGTGTCTCCTTGAAGCTTGAATGTGACCGGTATGGTATAATATACGGCTACTTCTTCTCCATTTTGTTTTCCCGGCTTCCAATTAGGCATTGCCTGAATAACTCGTAAGGCTTCTGTATCGCATTCCGGATTTAGTGGCTGAATGACTTTGGCATTCGTTATTTCTCCTGTTTCACTTACAACAAACTCAATAGTTACCCGACCTTGAACTCCATTTTCAGCAGCAGTAACCGGATAGTTGATGTTTTCATTGAAAAATTTCATCAAATCTTTCTCACCACCGGGAAACTCCGGCATTTCTTCTACTCCGCGATAAATTTTCTTTTTTCTATCTTTTTGAGGCTCTTGGTCATAATCGATAGGGTTGGTTGCTAGCTGGGTGTCAGGTATTTCTAATGAAGTAATCGCTTCATTGATATATTCAGTTTGCGCTTTGTCTTCAATTAAGACACGCGCCAGCACTTCAATATTACTGAAAACCAGTAATAAGGCAACCAATGGGACGAATAGCAGATATTTGAATCGTCTGATATGGTGTGATGGTTTTTTATTCATCATTTTTATTCTGTTTTTAAGTGGTAAAACATTGAAATTATTAATTAATTGTGCTGCAGCCTTTTGATTAGTCAACCCCAATAAATGGTATTGATAAGTTTTTGTATCATGTCCGGATGTTATGACTGAACGATCGGCGAGGTATTCCAAGTTGTGGCGCACTTCGCGTTTTAGTAGCCATGAGAATGGATTAATCCAAAATAAGCGGGCAAATAAGTCGCTAATAATGATATCTACAGAATGCCATTGATTTGCATGTGTTTGCTCGTGTGTAAGAATTTCATGCAGTTCCTTATCTGAATGCAGTTTAGGATTAATAAAAATGTAACGAAAGAAAGAAAAAGGTGTTTCAATCTTCTCCGGTACATGTATAGATATTCCTTTGTAGTTTTGTTTTTTGCTTTTAATCTTAAATATGCTCACTAGTTGTGTGATGAAACTAGCCATTAAGCCAATAAATACCAGTAAATAAGCTCCCCAAAACAGGGTGTTTAAACTTAGGGTTGGAGCTGCTTTAGTGGCTCCAACTGTTACCTCAGGGAGCATGACAGAATAAGCATATACTACTTCTGTAATGGTCTCGTTGTTTTGTAGCAATCCTTGTAAATTGCACAGTGGGTAACTGATGGCGATGGCATAAAATGCCAATAGGCTAAATCGTCTAAGCTTTAGGAAGGTGTCTTTGTGGAAAAACAGCCTGTAAAAGCCATATAGTAAGATTAACGCCACATTGACTTTTAAGAAATAGAGTAATAGTGGCTCCATGGTATTTTGTGTTTTATTTGTTGTTCTCTATCAGTTCAATAATCTCTTTTAAATCGTCGGCAGATATCTTCTGTTCTTTAGCAAAGAAAGAAACCATTTCTTTATATGAGTTTGCATAGTAGTTGTTGATTACCTCATTCATGAAAAGGCGTTTGTAATCTTTTTCCTTAATTAATGGACGGTATTCATACGTATTGCCATACAGTTTAGACTTGACATATTTTTTACGTTCTAAATTTTTCACAATAGAGGCTATAGTTGTGTATGGAGGACGCGGTTCTTTATATTCAGCCAAAACATCTTTAATAAAGCATTTCCCTTTTTTCCAAATGTGAAGCATAGCTTCTTCTTCTTGTGGTGTTAGATTTTCTATTTTCATGATTAATTAAATATATTGATTACGACTATAACGCGAATATACGAATAATTCGTAACGAAGGAGTGTTTATGTATTTAAATATTGTTAAAACGGTGCAAATGTTACTCATTTAGCTTCTTGGATAGCTATTCCGTTAATTAATTGGCAGAGCAAAATTTAAGTATCATGCAGAAATACTTGTTTATCAGTAATAAAAGTGGCTGCTTTCTTCCCTTGTTAGATGAAGTTTTATATATTTGTAGACAAACAAAAACCCTATAAAAGAAGTGTTAACCTAACCATGTATGACTTAAACCATCAATATACCCTTTAGATATACTTTTGTATTAGCCTTTGGAATGTAGGTAGGGATATATTTTATAGGAGACTTAAAACCGATAATTACTTTAATTATATAATAACACTAACTTAAATAACTATGAAAGAAAAAAAAACCATTAACAGAAGACAGTTTTTGAGTTACTCAGCTTTAGGTTTAGCCGGGTTAACCATATTACCCAGTTGGGTGACCGCTCAAGGTGTTCGTATAGCACCGAGTGACCGAGTTGTATTAGGTTTTATAGGATTAGGACAGCAAGGTCTTTCAGACTTTAGTAGTTTTACACCATGTCCCGGTGTGCAGGTTGTTGCCGGATGTGATGTTGATTCTATTAAGCGTGAGCGCTTTAAAAGAAGGGTAGAGGGATGGCAAAAGTCAGCCAATGTAGCTTCTCGTTGTGATGTGTACGAGTTTTATGAAGATTTGTTAGACCGGAAAGATATTGATGCCATATCTATAGCTACTCCTGACCATTGGCATGCGCTGAATGTAATTCATGCTTGTCAAGAAGGTAAAGATGTATATGTGCAAAAACCCTTGGCTTATACAGTAAAGGAGGGACTTGAGATGGCAAAAGCTGTACGTGCTAATAACCGTGTGTTGCAGGTAGGTAGCCAGCAACGTTCCGGTAAAGAGTTTCAGCAAGCGATAGCGCTTGTAAGAAGTGGTGCTATCGGACATATTGAAACAATATATGCGAAGGTAGGTGAACCGCCAAAACCATTAGATTTACCTGAAGAAGCTGTTCCGGCTAATCTAAACTGGAATCTATGGATGGGACCATTAAACGACCCTAAAATACATTATCACCCGGATCTTTGTCCGCCGGTAACTTTAGACCCGGATAAGAACGAGCAACTTTGGGGTGCATGGAGATGGTATTGTGAAACGGGTAATGGATATACAGCAGACTGGGGGGCTCATATGTTTGATATTGCTCAAGCTGCTATTGGTATGGACGGATCGGGACCTTGCGAATATATACCAAAAGGCTATAACGGAGCTGAGTATCTCACGATGAAATATCAAAATGGAATTATAATGACCGAACAACCCTACCGCGATGATAACAATGGGCAGGGTATTAGCTTTAATGGGACTAATGGGTGGATAAAAGTAGGCAGAGGATATATTGAAGCTTCTGACCCATCTATCCTAAAAAAAGCAGAAAGTAAAGTTGGTGCCGGTGAGTATGAAGTAAGTTCTCCACATATGCAAAACTTTATTGATGCTGTTCGTTCACGGAAGAATCCAATTGCTCCGGTTGAAGTGGGATGTAGCACCAACACATTATGCTGTTTGGCTAATATGGCGGTTGAGCTTAATCGTCCTATCAAATGGGATCCGGCGACCTTGTCTTTTGGAGAAGATACTGAAGCTGCAGCTCATAGGTTGTATGATTATGAATATAGAAAACCCTATTCTTTATATTAAAGGTATTTACATATGATTAAAAACAAGCTTTACTTGATTTGGACTCTTGCCTTTTTGGTTAGTATGGCATCAGGAAATGCACAAAAACCAAACTCTAAATTTAATGGAGTTCAAGTCGGTACAATTACGTATAGCTATCGGAGCATGCCCGATCGCTCGCTAACGTCTATTTTAGACTACGCGGTTCAATCGGGTGTCAGTTCAGTTGAGCTGATGGGTGGTGAAGTTGAGTCTTATTTAGGCTTCCCACAGGGTGCTAAAGCAGAAGAAATTCGGAAATGGAGAACCTCTATACCTATGAAGAAGTTCAAGGAAATTCGGAAGATGTTCAATGCCAGAGGAGTGAAGATTCACATTTTGAAGTTGGGTGAGTCCAATTGGTCAGACGAAGAGATAGACTATGCATTTAAAGCCAGTAAGGCGTTGGGTGCTGTCGGTATAACGATGGAAATCTCTGAACAAACAGCTAAGAAAATGGCTCCATTTGCTGAGAAACATAAGTCATATGTAATCTTGCATAACCATGGTCAGCCCGGAAATCCTGATTTCAGTTTTGACCGTGTGTTGGCTTACGGTTCTCGTGTGATGCTAAATTTCGACGCCGGACATTACTTTGGTGCTACCG
Organism: uncultured Parabacteroides sp.; assembly: GCA_964610765.1. Classification (GTDB taxonomy): domain Bacteria; phylum Bacteroidota; class Bacteroidia; order Bacteroidales; family Tannerellaceae; genus CAZSWS01. Next base: position 14,979 of record CAZSWS010000049.1, on the reverse strand, counting down.
GCATTCATCCGAATGAGTTAGTCAAGCGTCTTCATGATCGTATTGTGAGTATTCATATCAAAGATAAAACAGCAAAGACCGCAGCAGATCCTGATAAAAACCGTCCGTTTGGAGAAGGAGATACACCTGTTGGAGAGTTACTACAGTTGATTCAGAAAGAAAAGTGGCCTATTTATTGCGATATCGAACTGGAATATAATATACCTGCTGGTTCCGATGCGGTAAAAGAAGTGGGTAAATGTGTTGAATTCTGTAAGCAAGCTTTGATGAAATAGGATTTTTAAAAAGATAACTTTACAAAGTATATAAGGAATCGGGCATGTGAATTTATTTCACATGTTCGATTTTTTTTATCTCTCTATTCGCTTAGCTGGGTGATTGTTTTGACTGGTGGCTTTGTATACAAACGGATGATTTATAACTTTGAGGAAAATAAATATTGAGGTATGAATATTCGACATTTTCTTTTAGTTTTTCTAGTGTTATTTTTCTGTGCTTCTTCGGATGCGCAAGAAGTTGTTGTCCAAAAATACTTGTTTTCCGGACCTCATTCGCTGAGGATGCCTTTTCAGGTAGATAGTACGAATGTGAAGCAGCAACCTTTCTCCGTACAAAAAATGTTGCAGTCTCCGGTATGGATTTCTCCTGAATCACCGGGTGTAAGTATAAAAGAAGCGGCAGAGGGTAAGTTGTTGATTGAAAATACGCAAGATGGATATGCTGTTTATGCAATATCATTTTATATACATCCTGATCGTTATACGAAAACGGTATTAAACGTAAGCGGAGTAAAGCATGCTGAAATTTACTTGGATGATAAGGTGCAGAAGAAAAATGCTAAGGGTGATGTGGATTTATCACTTGAGTCACGTCGGTACTTGGTAACCATGAATGGATTGTTGGAGAAACAGCAAGCAGATACGCTTCAAATAAGCCTTAAGTCGAAAGATAATGCCCTGATTGCATTGTCAGTTGGACAAGAGAAAAGCTATGATATTTATGATGTGCTGGAGGGAAAACGCATTCAGTCAGCCTCTTTATCTCCTAACGGGAAATGGATTAATATAAGATATACAATAACGTTGCCCGATGGGAAAGTGGAATCTTATGCTGAGGTAATTAGTAAAGATACAGATGAGGTTCTATATACCACGCCTCAATCTATCAATTGGATGCCTTATTCTAACTTGCTTTATTATACAAAGACGGGTAGCCAAGGGCGAGAATTACTGACTATTGACCCTGAGACACATCAGGAAGAAGTGTTAGCCGTCAATCTGCCTGACGGATGGTTCTCTTTTTCTCCTACGGAAGATTATTTGATCTTTACGGTGCAAGAGAAAGGAGATGCAGAACCTGCAGATCTCCGTCGTATCTTGAATCCGGAAGATCGTCAGCCCGGTTGGAGAAATCGAGTATTTCTGCATGCATACGATTTGCAAACAGGCTTGTTGCAGCGGCTTACATTTGGTTATCGCTCTACCTACCTACAAGATATCTCTGCTGACGGACGTTATGTCTTAATCTCTAGTCGTGTATCTGATTTAACAGTGCGACCTTTTTCAACAACCGATTTGTTTCAAATGGACTTGCAGACCGGAAAGGTAGATACTATTTTTAGTGAAGAGCCTTTTATTGGCTCTGTACGCTTTTCGCCGGATGCTACTCAGTTGTTAGTGAGTGGGTCAGGAGAAGCCTTTGGCGGTATCGGACAGGATATTGCAGATGGACAGACTTCGAATATGAGTGATACGCAATTATTCCTTTATGATCCCAACACTCAGCATGGTCAGTCGCTTACGAAAGCATTCAACCCTTCTGTAGGGCGGTTTGTTTGGAATGCATTCGACAAACAGATATACTTCTCGGCAACCGATAAAGACTGTGTGCATTTATACACTATCAATCCGGACACAAAGAAAATAAAGTCAATTCCTACTCAGGAAGATGTATTAAGTGGCTTCTCTTTGCCTACACAAGCGGCGGGTATGGTATATTATGGGCAAGGAGCTTCTAACTCTGATCGCCTACATATCTATGATGCGAAAAAGAAAAAATCCTCTTGCCGTGTTGATGTATCTGCCGAGGTATTAAAAGGGGTGCGTTTAGGCAAGGTGGAAGATTGGAGCTTTATAGCTGAAGCAGGCGATACGATTCATGGGCGCTTTTACCTGCCGGCTGATTTTGATCCTCAAAAGAAATATCCGCTGATTGTTAACTACTATGGAGGGACAACTCCGGTATCCCGCGTGTTAGAAAGTCGATATCCGCATCATGCGTATGCAGCCCAAGGATATATTGTGTATGTTATTCAACCCAGTGGAGCAATAGGCTTTGGACAAGAGTTTTCAGCGCGCCATGTGAATGCATGGGGTATACGCACTTCTGATGAGATTATTGAAGGTACGCAGAAGTTTTGTCAAGAACATTCCTTTGTAGATGCTTCCAAAATTGGTTGTATAGGGGCTTCGTATGGTGGTTTTATGACTATGCTATTACAAACAAAAACAGATATATTTGCGGCCGCCATCTCACATGCAGGAATCAGTGACATAACAAGTTACTGGGGCGAAGGATACTGGGGCTATTCGTATAATGCGTTGGCGGCAGCCAATAGTTATCCCTGGGATGCCCGCCATATTTATGTAGAGCAAAGTCCCCTGTTTCATGCTGATAAAGTAAATACGCCTATTTTATTTTTACATGGTTCAGTTGATACAAATGTGCCGGTAGGAGAGAGTATTCAAATGTTTACCGCCTTAAAACTGTTAGGCAAAACGACTGAATTTGTACAGGTCGAAGGACAAGACCATCACATTTTGGATTATAGCAAACGCATTCGATGGACAAACACTATTTTTGCTTGGTTTGATAAGTGGCTCAAAGAACAACCGGAATGGTGGGAAGCGCAATATCCTCCTAAAAAACTATAAGAGTTCAGATGCAAGTTGTCTATTTAAATCACAGTGGATTTGCGCTGTTGGGCAATCAAGTAACCTTGATTATTGATTATTATCAAGGGCTTTCAGGTGCAGTTCATACGTCGCTCTACAAAGAGTTGTTTGAGCGTCCGGGGAGTTTCTATGTGCTTTCAACCCACTTTCATCAAGACCATTTCAACCCGGAAATTTTGAGTTGGAAGAAACAGAGGGAAGACATTATCTATATTTTCTCTCGTGATATTTTGAAACGAAAAAGGGCAAAAGCTACAGATGCAATCTATCTGAATAAGGGAGACCGCTATACTGATGAACTCGTCGACATACAAGCTTTTGGATCAACCGATGTGGGAGGTTCTTTCTATATACAAACTGAAGGGAAACGAATTTTTCATGCCGGCGACTTAAATAATTGGCACTGGAAAGATGAGTCAACCGAAAAAGAAGCAGCGCATGCTGAAAAGGCCTTTCTTCAAGAATTGAAATTATTGGGCAAAGCGACAGACCATTTTGATTTAGCCATGTTCCCGGTCGATCCACGACTAGGAACTGATTTTGCCCGAGGAGCAGAGCAGTTTGTTGAACAGTTCAAAGTTGCCACATTTGTTCCTATGCACTTTTGGGATAAGTCGGTAGAGGCTGATTCATTCAGGGCTTTTGCCGAGTCACACAAGGTGCGTTATGCCTTAATGAGCATGACGGGTGAGAGGATAGAGTTTTAATATATAAAATAAGGTATCTATGGAAATTAAAGGAAGATTTGATCATTTCAATATCAATGTAACAGACCTGAATAAGAGTATTGAATTTTACAACAAAGCGCTAGGTCTGAAAGAGTCACGTCGAAAAGAAGCCTCTGACGGCTCGTTTGTGTTGGTGTATTTGACAGATAATACATCCGGCTTCTTGCTCGAACTCACTTGGCTTCGCGATAAGGAAGGAATGTATGAGTTGGGCGAAAATGAAAGCCATCTGTGTTTTAAAGTTGAGGGCGACTATGATGCTATCAGAGAATATCACCGCCAGATGGGAGTCATTAGTTATGAGAACCATGATATGGG
>CAZSWS010000049.1:0-10879 GCA_964610765.1 uncultured Parabacteroides sp. | reverse complement strand
AGTTATGAGAACCATGATATGGGGCTATACTTCATCCATGATCCGGACAATTATTTGATTGAGATACTCCCTATTTCATACTAGAGTAATAATTTATTTAACGCTAAGGACTAAAAACTTGGTACTTTAAAAGACCTTCTTCAATGCTATTGAAAAGGCAAAGGAGAGGATGAAATGGTTAATCTTTAGGCTTTTGAAAGCTTGAAGATTAACCATTTTTCGTATGTATAATCATTTCCCTGCCAATATATCCTAAGAAGAGTTTGTGGTGAAGAACAAGAATTAGCTTGATGACTCCCCAAAGTGGGGTGTTATGTTGTTTTCTTACACTATACTTTTGTTTATATCGTGATTTTTCTAGTACATAAACTAAAACTTTTTTTATTATGAAAACAGTAAGATTGACACCGGGATGGTTGTTTTTACTCTTCGTTTGCTTGTCGTGCGGCAACTCATCAAGCCCGGAGGATATTGCTGAGAAGTATACAAAAGCACTGATGGGATATGATTTTGAAGTAGCGAGAAGCTATGCCACTGAAAACTTCCAAGCATCGCATAACGAAGTTTTTTCAGCGTTTCAACAACGGGATGAAAACAAGAAAAAAGTGATTGAGATGGTAAGAAGCGTTATGGTTGATGCTAAGTTTAATATTCTAGAGAAGAAAATTAATGGAGATGTAGCTGTAATAACTTTAAGCGTTCAGCAAAAAGGCTCTAGCTTTTTAGACCGTCAGGTGGTTTTGCAAAAAGAGGATGGTGTTTGGAAGGTAAACCAAAAAGCAGAAATAATTAATTATCAGATGACTTTTCACCCAGAACATGGTGTGGGGCTAGATGAGACAAAGTCGGATTTATAAAAAAAAGGTTTGCTCTGGGGTGGATATTAGTGGGTTCAAGAGCGAATAGCCGTCTTGATGTGTTGGATGATTGGCTCTTCTTCATCCGGATGGAACCAAGCGATATCTTTGTCGCGCTTGAACCAAGTCATTTGTTTGCGAGCATATACCCGAGAGTTTCGTTTGATTTTTTCGACGGCAAAAGGCAGTTCCCATTCTCCATCTAAATACATGAATAACTCTTTATATCCCACTGTGTTTAGTGAGTTTAGCTCTTTGTGTGGGTATACTTTTTTAGCTTCGTCTAAAAGTCCGTCACGCATCATTTGATCTACCCGAAGGTTAATTCGTGTGTATAGTTCTTCGCGTTCGCGAGTGAGTCCTATCTTGATGATGCGAAAAGGTCTTTCTTTAACTTGATTGGTACGAAAGGAAGAATAAGGCTTTCCGGTCATTCGGCATACCTCAACTGCATGAATCACCCGTTTGTAATTGGCTCTATCTACCTCTTCATAGTGTATGGGGTCTTTGACCTTTAGTTCAGCAAGAATAGGGGCTAGCCCTTCTTCTGCATACTGTTCCCAAAGCGCATCACGTATCTCTTTCGTTACAGTAGGCATCAAATCAATCCCTTTGCATACGGCATCTATATACATCATTGAGCCACCGGTAAGAATTACTTGTGAGGTTGTTTGGAAAAGCGTATCCAGCAATGCAAGGGTGTCTTCTTCAAACTGGCTGGCACTGTAATAGTCCGTCAGTTCTAACTTGCCAACCATGTAGTGAGGGACGCGCGTTGTTTCTTCGATGGTTGGCGCTGCCGTCCCTATTTTTAGCTCTTTATACAACTGCCGTGAGTCGGCAGAGATGATGGGGGCACCGAAAGTCTCCGCTATTCGAATGCTCAGTGCCGTTTTGCCAACACCTGTGGGGCCTAGCAATACTAGCAGTGAATTCATTAAAACTCCTCACCTTCAAACGAATCTTCCGCCGGCTCGTCTTCATTATCTAAGCCTTCAAATCCTTCTGTATCTATTTCGTCCGGATTGTAGTCAGAGTCTCCATAAAAGTCTTCCTCAATATTATTGGTAGTGGTAGCTTTTGGAACGAAATCTTCATCATCTACGATTTGCTTGGGTGGTTTCCCTTGTGCTAGCGAACAGATAGGGTCACTTAAGTTTTTCCCCAAGATAATTTCTTTTAGCTCCATGTAGAAGCCTCTATCCATGGCATAGTCAAAAATGTAGATTAGTTTCTCTTGCTCTTCTTCCAGCAGTTCTTCCAGAGGAGTATCTTCCATGACATAGATATCCTCTTCCGAAGAAGAATCCATTTCAATCAATGCTATTTCTGTTCGTCTGTTCCAATCTTCATCGCAGATGAAAAAAGAAGCCATTTCGTCTTTGGAATATCCAACCGACTCAAGAATTGCATCGTGTAAATCCAGGAAAGTGGCTTGTGAACTGATTTTTATTTCACGCTTAAATTTATCCACTTCGTCTGACAATAATAGAAATCTGTATATCATAGTTTCGTTAGGTATATTTGGCTCAAAAATAGTAAAAATAATATCCAAACATACTCTTTTCATATCTAATTTGTGATACAGGGTTTCATGATAGGTTTCTTCAGCTTTCCGAGTGCCTATTTTTCTCTATAAGACAGGTGGGTAGTATAAAAAAAAGGAAGTCTTTCGACTCCCTTTTTGTTTTATCTTCGGTTATTACGATTGCGGTCTCTATCGCCACCGCCTCTGTTGTCACCATTTGATCTAGGTGGTCTGGCGGGTCTGGGTGGACGTTCTTCATATCCTTCCGGTTTGTCGAGCAATACGCGTCTGGATAGTTTGAATTTACCTGTCTTAGGATCTACTTCTAATAACTTAACTTCAATAGTTTCACCTTCTTTTAGTCCGGTTTCTTCCATTGTTTCGAAGCGTTTCCAGTCTATTTCTGAGATATGCAATAGTCCTTCTTTCCCGGGCATAAACTCGATGAATGCTCCGTAAGGCATAACGGATGAGATTTTTCCTTCATAAACTTCACCTACTTCAGGGGTAGCAACGATACCACGTATAGAGCGGATAGCTGCATCGATAGCCTCTTTATTGTTGGCTGATATTTCGATTTTACCCACGCCATCTTCTTCTTCTATCGTAACAACAGCACCTGTTTTTTCTTGGATAGCTTGGATTATTTTTCCACCCGGTCCAATCACTGCACCAATAAACTCTTTCGCTATAGTCAAGGTTTCAATGCGTGGAGCATGTGGTTTCATGTCATCACGTACCTCAGGCATAGCTTCATTTATTTTATTTAAAATGTGCATGCGACCTTCTTTGGCCTGTGCCAATGCATTTTCAAGTATCTCATACGACAATCCGTCAACTTTAATGTCCATTTGTGTGGCAGTAATACCGTCTTTCGTGCCGGTTACTTTAAAGTCCATATCACCTAAATGGTCTTCGTCGCCTAAGATGTCTGATAGGATTGCATAGTTTTGTCCTTTGTTCTCAGAAATCAGTCCCATAGCAATACCTGAAACGGGTTTTTTGATTTCTACACCGGCATCCATCAGTGCTAATGTTCCGGCACAAACGGTTGCCATCGACGACGATCCGTTTGACTCAAGAATATCTGAAACAACGCGCAATACATACGGATAGTTTTCCGGTATCATACGTTTCAACGCGCGGTGTGCTAAGTTTCCGTGTCCTACTTCCCGACGACTAACGCCACGTGAAGCTTTGGCTTCTCCGGTTGAGAAGGGAGGGAAGTTATAATGAAGCAAAAAGCGCTCTTTACCATGAGCCAATGCATCATCAATTATTTTTTCGTCTAGTTTAGTACCTAGTGTTACCGTTGTTAATGATTGAGTTTCACCACGTGTAAATACAGCTGATCCGTGAGGTCCGGGTAAGAAGTCTGTTTCAATCCATATCGGACGAATCTCAGTAGTCTTACGTCCATCTAAGCGTTTACCTTCGTCTAGGATGGCGCGTCTCATGGCTTCTTTTTCTACGTCATGGTAGTAGCGACCTATCATTTCAGCTTTTTCTGCCAGTTCTTCTTCCGTCATGCTTGCTTTGTATTCATCCAATACGGCAGCGAAGGCTTCAGCACGTTTGTGCTTATCAGTTCCTGAGATAGCTACGGCATACGCTTTATCATAGCATTTGTCATGTACATCTTGGCGTAATTCGTCATCGTTTACTTCATGCTCATAAGCGCGTTTTTCAGTCTTTCCTGCTGCTTCCATTAGTTCAATTTGAGCCTGGCATTGAACTTTGATTGCTTCGTGCGCTATTTTGATTGCTTCAAGCATTTCATGTTCTTGAGCTTCGTCCATTTCGCCTTCAACCATCATGATGTTATCCATTGTGGCACCTACCATGATATCCATATCTGCTTGCTCCAATTGTTCAAACGTAGGATTGATAACAAACGAACCGTCAATGCGAGCAACGCGCACTTCCGAGATAGGTCCGTTGAAAGGAATGTCTGAAACGGCTAGTGCAGCTGAGGCTGCTAATCCGGCTAAAGCATCCGGCATATCCACTCCGTCTGATGAGAACAGAATGATGTTTACATATACGTCTGCGTGATAGTTATCGGGGAAAAGTGGGCGAAGTACGCGGTCAACCAAGCGAGAGGTTAAAATCTCATAGTCAGAAGCACGTCCTTCTCTTTTAGTAAATCCACCGGGGAAACGCCCAAAAGAAGAGAATTTCTCTTTATATTCTACCTGTAAAGGCATGAAATCTGTTCCGGGTACGGCATCTTTGGCACCGGTTACAGCCGCTAAAAGAACGGTATTACCCATGCGCACAGTTACAGAACCGTCGGCTTGTTTAGCCAGTTTCCCTGTTTCGATCGTGATGGTTCTTCCATCTCCTAAGTCGATCGTTTTGTTGATTGGATTAAGCATAATCATCTAATTGTTTTCTTTTTTACCATCTAAATTCGTGCAAAGATAGCGATTCTTTGGGATGTAAATGCGTGATAATGAAAAAATAATGTGTAATAAATGATTTGTAACATTCGCTTAACACCAACTATTCATTCGTGTCAAACAGTATGTTGTATGCAGGACTGGGAGATGTGTTGCAGAACGAAAAGGAGTTTCGGTTCGTTTTAATTTGGATACCTCTCCCCTGTATGTACATGCTATAACTGTGTGTATAGTTGGTTAGAGCGTATGGTTTTATGTTTTCTGTAGAGACGTTTTATTTTTTAATACTAGCGAATTAATCTTTCAACGTTCGTTAAAAGCTCTTTCAACGAGCGTTAGAAGAGCTTTTGACCCGGGTTGAAAGCTCTTCTAGCCTAGGTTAAAAGGTTAGTTGTCCGTAGAGATTTTGTGAAATAGATAGTATGCTTTTGAATAAACGGTTGTGGGAAATGAATAAAAGAGAGGGGTGGGTAGAAAAAAAGGGATAGAGACCGACAGGCTCTATCCCTTAGTGGGCACGAAAGCGCCCGGTGTATGTTGATACGTTATTTGTTGTATTCTATTGTATAGGTATAGATGTCCTGAACGGTTGTATGTTTGTTGTTAAGGGTTATAATAACCTTTCTGTCTCCATCTTCCAATTCTTCGTCTCCACCAGCATAATTCCATATGCCATTATACGTATAGACTGTCTTGGAAACTTTCACCATGTGGCTATATGAGGTTGGATAACCCTCTTTGTCGAAGGAGTATTTGCCGTCTCCATCAAAGTCTAAATATTGTTCAATCTCAACAATTCCTTTGGAAGGAATTTCACGTTTAAGTATTTCTTTTTGAGTGTAAATTTCATAGTCATCGGCTTCATACTGCTTGCTGGTTATGAAATTTTTGCTTCGTTTGCCTACGTAGTCGAACATGGCAAACAGGTCAAGGATATAGTCGTTGGTATCTTTGAATACATAGTCGGAAGATTCAATGCCAAAAAAGAATACACTTAGGTCTAGGTTTGCTTTGTTGTTCAAGTCAGTAGAGAACGTAGTCGTGAAATCTTCGTATTCGCCATCTTCATCATTATATCCTATTGCTGATGTTAAATTGCCGTTTTCCCACTTGAATGAAGTGTGTCCTTCGGGGGTAGATATTTTTGAGAGATAGCCATTGTTATAAGTGAACTGCTGTTCTTCGTTATTATACCTCCGGTTTTTAAGTAAGGATATGTAGCCCTCTTCATTTAAAGTTGCTTCGTATTTATCATCCTCATTCGTTACGATGATTTTCTCATCGGTATCGTATGAGTAGGTGTATTTTTCGTTTAGACTGCCATCATGTTTACGGATGATGTATGCTGTTACTCTATTTGCATCGTCGTAAGTGAATTCGTAAGAGTTTGGCTTGTATTGTAGTATGACCGGTTTTTCACCCCACGAAATGTGCTCGCCACCGTAGTAGTCGCTTTCAAATTCAGCGTTTTCTGTGATTTTGATAATGAGCTTTCCTTCCTGAGGTTTTTCAGGTACCTGACCGTCTTTGGTAGTTCCTTTTTGTTCTACAATAATAGGGACCAAGACTCCACCGGAAGTGATATTGATTTCGGCTTTTCTGTCTTTTCCGGTAAAGTTGGTTTCTAAAGTTATAGTTAGGGCATAGTTGCCGGCTTTACTGCCACTATATTGACTAAGGCTAAGCCAACTTACGGTATTACTTGAAGCTGATTTAGGCGTAATTTCGTTGACGACTGCCTCCCATGAGTCCGTGGTTGAAAACTTGATGCTGCCTTCAGTACCACTCGTTTCATCAGCATAAATAGTTTGCGTGGTTGATGTCCCATCAAGCAACACAATCCCCTTTTTTATTTCCTCTCCATCATTGTCGCTGTCACTACACGCAGCGAGTGATACTAGCATGATACATGTTAATGCTAGATTAATTAAGTTTTTCATAAAATACTTTTTCAATTAATATATAGTTGCGAAAAATACTGGTTGCTAGCGAAACTTGCTTTTCAAATGTTCTATCCACTTTACCTGAAATGAAAAAGAAAATTTTGCTTATTGCTTTTTCTAGTTTGCTAATGTATTGAAACAAAGATGTAAAGATATAAAGAAAAACAAATCGGTCAATAGGCGTAGAAAGTGTAGTCCTTTTTTATATTCATACTAGAATAATAAATTGTTTAACACTAAGGTAGTATGGAACTCACAGATTTTTTATTCTTATGGGTTTGAGTGATTTAACAAAAAATCATGTATCGTTTCATAAAGAGAGCTTCATGTGAGCGTGGAGAGTGATTGTAGTCTTATAGGGAGCCTCCCTCAACAAAGTAAAAGAGGTTAGGTCTGTTTGTTTTTTGGGGGTTAAAAAAGAGAGGGTGTCAAGCTTTCTGTTCTGTCGGCTGGTTGAGCGACTCTGTGTGGAAATTTCCGAAGTTTTCCTCAAACTGTTGGAAAAAAATAAAGGGTGAATGTTTTTAATGACATTCACCCTTTGCTCTAATTTGTATGCTTTGTGTTTATCGGATATATTTACTCCAATCTACATTATGCATGTCACCACTTTTGGCCAGTTCTTCATGAAAAGCAAAGGCGCAGCTTAGGTTTTGTGGTGTATGTCCTTTGATATGCATGTCTAAATACTCGTTTAATAGTGGACGATAATCAGGATGCACACAGTTTTCAATTATTGTTTTGGCTCTTTGTCTGGGTGATTTCGCCCGTAGGTCAGCAACACCATATTCAGTGATAATCACGTTAACTGAATGCTCGCTGTGGTCTAAGTGAGAAACCATCGGTACAAAGGCACTAATCTTACCGCCCTTAGCTGTAGAAGGAGTAGTAAAGATTGAAACATAAGCCGAACGGGTAAAGTCGCCCGATCCACCGATTCCATTCATCATTCTTGTTCCGGAAACGTGTGTCGAGTTGATATTCCCAAAAATGTCTGCCTCTAGTGCCGTATTCATGGTAATCAAGCCTAATCTACGAATAACCTCCGGGTTGTTTGATATTTCTTGTGGACGAAGGATGGTGCGTTCTTTGAAGAAAGATAGTTTGTTGTATATCTTTTCAATCACTTCATTGCTGACAGTTAGCGAGCAGCCGCTGGCAAACTCAACACGTCCTTGTTCCATCAGGTCAATTACGGCATCTTGGATAACTTCTGTATATACTTTGAAGTTAGGTATAGCATCGCTTGTTCCTAGTGAAGATAGTACGGCATTAGCTACGTTGCCCACTCCACTCTGGACGGGTAAGAACCCTTTGGGTATACGACCATATTTCATTTCGTGAGCTAAGAATTCTACCACGTTTTCTCCAATGCGAATGGTGTCTTCATCCAGCGGTGAAAACTTGCCACCTTCGTTTTCAATGTTTGTCTTAACGATTCCGGCGATTTTAGACGGATCAACTTTAATATAGGCTTGTCCAATTCTATCTGAAGGCTTATAAATAGGTATTTCTTTGCGGTAAGGAGGGTCTGCCGGCTCATAAATATCGTGCATCCCGCGTAGTTCTTTCGGATGTGCTTCATTTAGCTCGATAATGATTTTGTCAGCCAAACGACAATAAGTAGGAGCGTTACCTACTCCGTCAGTTAAGATGATTTCACCACTGTCAGTCACTTCGGCAGCTTCGATTACTACGGCATTGATTTTGCCCATAAAGCCGTATCGGGTGTTTTGTGCTACTTCAGACAAGTGCATGTCAAAGTAGGCTGCCTCGCTACTGTTGATGGCTGCTCTTAAATCTTTGTTTGACTGATAGGGTGTGCGAAACTTAACAGCTTTTGCACGGGCTAAGTAGCCGTCAATTCTGTCTCCGGTAGAAGCTCCGGTCATTACTCCAATTTGAAAAGGATTTCCCTTTTTGTGTTCTTCCTCTGCGCGTTGTGCAAGAGCTACTGTAACCGCTTTGGGGCATCCCGCAGCTGTAAAGCCACTAAATCCAACTGTGTCGTCATTGTTAATTAACAAGGCCGCTTCTTCGGCCGTTAAATACTTATAAGCCATAGTTTAATAAAATGTAGATATGTTTATTTATAATGTTGTTAGTATCTTCTGTTGATAATCTCCGAATAGATAATAGCTTTGCGGAGTTCGTCTTTATTGTCAAATCCCAAGTCATCCATTTCCGAGAATGTATCGTGTTCTATCACTTGAATAGGCACAGAGGAAGCCCCTTCTTTTCCACTTTCAAGAAAAGAAGTAGCCGGGGTATAGTTGATTGGTTTAGGTGTTTGAATCTTAGGTTTAGGAGGAGTGTAAGCCAGTTGAGGCTTCTTTGCCGGTGCAGGATGTCCCATCATTTCTCTGAGTACTTCTTCTAAAGAAGGAAGTCCTTTTTCCTCGCTCGTGTCAACCTGGGGAGTCGTTGTTGTGGGATTTTGTGGTGCCTTCTTCTTAGCATCTTCTGCTTTCTTTTTCTTTTTGTTTTCGGAGCTGACAATGCCGATAACAAATATCAACACCATGATTGCTAATTTAATGATATCACCGAAATTATCCATAAACTTTCTTTAATTTTGCACGTTCAAAGATAGCTAAAATATAACACATTAATATTTTATACATATAATAATTAGTTGAAACAGATGAGTAGTCAAGAAAACGGCGTGGACTTAAAATCCACTGTCCATGAAAGTATCGACCGAAAACTGTATATTGAGACTTATGGTTGCCAAATGAATGTGGCAGATAGCGAGGTCGTCGCTTCGATTATGCAAACTGATGGATACTCCTTGGTGGAGGCTCCCGAAGAGGCAGATGCCATATTTGTAAATACTTGTTCGGTACGTGATAATGCTGAACAGCGTGTGCTGGGTCGATTGCAGTATTTTCAATCTTTTAGGAAGAAAAATAAAGCGCTAATTATAGGCGTGCTAGGTTGTATGGCCGAGAGGGTCAAAGAAGAATTAATCACAGACCATCAAGTGGATTTGGTCGTAGGTCCTGACTCATATCTGGATCTTCCCAACCTGATAGGCGCTGTTGAGCAAGGTGAGAAAGCCATTAATGTAACCCTATCTACCCAAGAAACATATAAAGATGTCATCCCTCTAAAGATTGGAGGAATCAAAATTTCAGGCTTTATCTCTATAATGCGTGGGTGTAATAATTTTTGCACTTATTGTATTGTTCCTTATACGCGTGGTCGTGAGCGAAGCAGAGATTTGGAAAGTATCTTGAATGAACTAAGAGATTTACGAGCAAAAAACTGCAAAGAAGTAACTCTCTTGGGACAAAATGTAAACTCCTATGCATTTGAGCAGAACGGTCAGACGATAACCTTTCCTCTTCTGCTTGCAAAAGTAGCCGAAGAAGCTCCGGATATGCGTATTCGTTTCATGACCTCACATCCTAAAGATATGAGTGACGAGATGCTGGAGGTGATGGCTCGCTATCCGAATATTTGCAAGTTTATTCATCTTCCGGCACAATCCGGCAGTAGTAAGATTCTGAAAATAATGAATCGGAAATATACCCGCGAATGGTATTTGGATCGCATAGCGGCTATTCGTCGCATATTGCCTGAGGCAGCCATCTCTACCGACCTGTTTTGTGGCTTCCATTCTGAAACTGAAGAGGATTTTGAAGAAACACTCTCTTTGATGCGAGAAGTGGGTTATGACTCAGCCTTTATGTTTAAATATTCTGAAAGACCCGGGACGTATGCCGCAAAGCATTTGCCCGATACGGTCGACGAAGAGGAAAAAGTAAAACGACTCCAGACCATGATTGACCTGCAGAACAAACTATCTGAAGAAAGCAATCAGCGGGATATTGGAAAAACTTTTGACGTATTGATTGAAGGTTTTTCAAAACGTTCACGTGAGCAACTGTTCGGTCGGACGGAACAGAACAAGGTTGTTATTTTCGACAAACAAGACCATCGGGTTGGGCAATATGTCCGAGTCAAAATAGAACGTGCCACCTCAGCCACCCTATTTGGTACTCCTGTCGTTTAAACATAGAGAGAAGGAGAAAACTATTTTGTTTTTTCCTTCTCTGTTATTATTCTAACATTCATCTCCATAGTCAACTTTGATAACGAGTAGATAAAGTTTTTATTTTGGAGAGCGCCTTTCTATCTCTTTTT
>CAZSWS010000048.1:0-22514 GCA_964610765.1 uncultured Parabacteroides sp. | reverse complement strand
ATTTATCGCCGGGAAAGGCAAGTCCTTCCCGGCGATAAATGTGTTTAAACCTTTCCGGCTACACCTAGTTTTTCTTGGAGGAAACGACCGGTATAGGAGTCGGGGCAGGCGGCTATTTCTTCGGGCGTGCCTACACCAACCAGACTACCTCCCTTATTACCTCCTTCAGGACCTAGGTCAATCAAATAGTCTGCCGATTTGATGATTTCCATATTGTGCTCAATAATCAATACGGTATGCCCTTTTTCAATCAAGTCATTAAAGGCTTTCAAGAGGGTTTTAATATCATGAAAATGCAAACCGGTTGTTGGTTCGTCAAAAATAAAAAGTGTGGGACGTTGTTTTTCCTGACTAAGATAATAAGCTAGTTTCACACGTTGATTTTCTCCTCCGGAGAGTGTGGATGACGATTGCCCCAACTTAATATACCCCAGTCCCACATCTTGCAAGGGTTGCAATCGGCGAACAATCTTTTTCTCTTGCGTATCACCTGAAGCACCAAAGAATTCGATGGCTTGGTTGACCGTCATTTCCAGTACGTCATAAATATTTGCTCCCCGATACTCAACTTCCAATATCTCAGACTTGAAACGCTTGCCATGACACACATCACACTCCAACGAAATATCAGCCATAAATTGCATCTCAACCGTGATTCGCCCTTCGCCCTTACATTCATCACATCGTCCTTCTTCTTTATTAAAAGAAAAATAAGCAGGGGTATATCCCATTTGGTTAGATAGTTGCTGACTACCATACAATTTCCGAATTTCATCATACGCACCGATATAAGTGACCGGATTTGAGCGAGAACTTTTTCCTATGGAGTTTTGATCAACAAACTCAACCGCTTCTATTCGAGCTGTATCCCCTGATATAGAAGAGCAATCTACAGCTGTCGTCACAGCATTGTCTAGTGAACGCTTCACGCTTTCATAAAACACATCACGCACCAGCGAGCTTTTCCCTGAACCACTCACACCGGTCACAACCGTCATGATATGTAAAGGGAATCGAACATCAATGTTTTTAAGATTATTTTTGCGCGCTCCTTTAATCTCGATATAGTCTGTCCATTTCCGACGAAAAGCAGGCAGCTCAATGCTGTATTCTCCGGTTAGGTATTTCACCGTATAACTTGCTGAGTTTTTCTGCAACCCATCCATATCTCCTTGATATACCACTTCGCCTCCTAAACGTCCGGCTAGCGGTCCTATATCAATAATATAGTCGGCAGCACGCATAATTTCCTCATCATGCTCAACCACCACAACCGTATTCCCTAAACGACGTAACTCTTTAAGCACGTCAATCAACAAATGGGTATCACGCGAATGAAGTCCAATGCTAGGCTCGTCCAGAATATATAAAGAACCCACCAAACTACTGCCTAACGAAGTAGCTAAACTGATTCGCTGGCTTTCTCCTCCCGATAGGGTGGCCGACAATCGGTCTAATGTTAAATAGCCTAGTCCAACGTCTACCAAAAAACGAACACGACTGGTTATTTCGATTAAAATACGCTTACTAATCGCAGCATCTGTTTCATCCAGGACTAGTGCATCAAAAAAGGCTTTCAACTCAACTACAGGCAGATGAACCAGTTCGCTAATTGTACGCCCACCTACTTTGACATACAATGCCTCAGGTTTTAATCGCCCACCTTTACATGCCGGACAGATGGTCTTGCCTCGATAGCGCGACTGCATCACACGATACTGAATCTTGTACAGGTTTTCTTCAACAAATTTAAAAAAGTCATCAATCCCATATAGTCCTTTAGCACCGTGCCAAAGCAGGTCCTTTTCTTCCTGCGTCAAATCAGCATATGCCCGATGAATCGGAAAGTCATATACAGCACTTTTATTGATAAATTCTCGCTGCCACTCGCTCATGACTTCCCCTCGCCAAGCAGCAACTGCCCCTTCGTACACCGAAAGAGATGGATTCGGTATTACTCGCTCTTCATCAATACCAATCGTTTTCCCAAATCCCTCACAGACAGGACATGCACCTAACGGATTGTTGAAATTAAACATCATCTCGGTCGGTTCTTCAAAACGTAAGCCATCTGCTTCAAACTTCTTCGAGAAGTCTAATACCACCGTTTCATCCGGGGTATATACACGCACTCGACAGCTGTCCCGACCTTCAAAAAATGCCGTTTCAATTGAATCGGCTAAACGAGATAAAAATAACTTTTCGTTCGATACGGCTAAACGATCTATCAACAACTCTACAGAGTCAGCATCCAACAAGGCTTCATCCGCTAAGGCTTCTTGTATCCGGCACACCTTTCCATCAATCTCTAAACGGCTATAGCCCTCTTTTTGTAAAATAGCTATATGTTCTTTCATGGTGCGCCCTGCGGGCAGGATAACCGGAGCATAGACCGCGAATTTCGTTCCGTCAGGATAAGCCTTTATAGCCCTAACCACGTCACTTACTTGATGTTTCTTTACTTCTTCACCCGAAACAGGTGAAATAGTTTTTCCTATTCTAGCAAACAGCAAACGGAGATAATCGTATATTTCGGTAGATGACCCCACCGTAGAACGGGGATTACGCACACTTACTTTTTGCTCAATGGCAATAGCCGGAGGTATCCCTTTTATATAATCGGTTTCGGGTTTACTCATACGCCCTAAAAACTGCCGTGCATATGCAGAAAGACTCTCTACATATCGGCGTTGTCCCTCGGCATACAACGTATCAAAAGCCAATGACGACTTTCCGCTTCCAGACAGTCCCGTTATCACGACCAGCTTGTTACGTGGAATATTTACATCGATATTTTTGAGGTTGTTTACCCTTGCACCCTTTATTTGTATATACTTATTGACTGATTGCTTCATTATCACCTATTAAAAAAAGAGTACAAAGATACGAATAATACCTCTTATCTGCTTCCATGAGCCTATTAATCCTGTCTATAAGAGCATAACAAAAAGCCCCTCTTGTGAGCACACAAGAAGGGCATGATTAAGACCAACCAAAGAGGGGCTTAATATTTATTTTGCTTTCCCCAGTTCGATGGTAAAATGACGCATAATGGGAGCCTCCCACTGAATTTGATAACCACGCGTAATGGTATTCCGGCGCTCATAGATATTTCTTAACGAGGCCGCCACCACATCCATGTGATTGTTCGTGTACACCCGCCGAGGAATAGCCAGCCGCAACATTTCAAGCTTAGGATAACGATTTTTACGGGTCACAGGGTCTCTATCGGCCAACAATGCACCTATTTCGACACCACGCACTCCTGATTCCAGGTAAAGCTCTACACCGAGTGTTTGTGCCGGAAATTCTTCACGAGGCACATTAGGCAACACATGCAATGCATCAACAAAGATACCATGACCTCCGGCCGGTCGCTGATAAGCCACCCCATATTCATCCAGTTTAGCCCCTAAATATTCCACTTGTTTGATGCGAGTTTCCAAATAGTCAAACTCGGTGCCCTCATCCAATCCTACTGCCAAGGCATTCATATCACGCCCACTCATACCTCCATACGTCACATAACCTTCATACATGATACTGAATACGGAGACCTGTCGAAGCAATTCTTCGCTACGAAACGCCGTGAATCCACCAATATTCACAATGGCATCTTTCTTGGAACTCATCGTCATCATATCAGCATATTGATACATTTCTTTCACGATTTCTTTGATGGTCTTGTCTTCATATCCTTTCTCACGCTTCTTGATGAAATAGGCATTTTCAGCAAAACGTGCAGAGTCAAACATCAATGGCACATCATATTTCTTACCCAAAGCCGCAACTCCTCGAATATTCTCCATAGAAACAGGCTGACCTCCAGGAGTATTGCATGTTACCGTCACACAGATAAAGGGAATTTGCTCACGTGAATATGAACGCAGGACAGTTTCAAGCTTATCTAAATCAATATTTCCTTTAAAAGGATATTCCAGCTGTGTCTCGGAAGCTTCTTCAACCGTACAATCAACAGCGATAGCCTTACGAAACTCAATATGCCCCTTGGTCGTATCAAAATGAGAATTGCCGGGAATAACATTTCCTTCTTTAACCAAGACAGAAAACAATACATTTTCTGCTGCACGTCCTTGATGGGTAGGCATGAAGTAATTAAATCCAAAAATATGCTTGATGGCTTCTTTAAGATTATAGTAAGAAGCTGAGCCTGCATAACTCTCGTCGCCTTCCATCATTGAAGCCCATTGCTTATCACTCATAGCACCAGCACCCGAATCTGTGATTAAGTCAATAAAGACCTGATCACTCCGAAGAGCAAATAGGTTGTATTTAGCTTCTTCTACCCATCTTTCGCGCTCTTCGCGCGTGCTACGCCGAATGGGTTCTACCATTTTAATTTTGTACGATTCTGCAAAAGGGAGTTTCATGTTTTCTATATTTAACGATTAACTAAGTTTACTTTTTTCTCAAATAGATATACCAATATACACAACCAACAAAGACTGCTCCACCAACGATATTTCCCAATGTAGCAGCAATCAGGTTATCTGAAATAAACTGCATCCAAGTAATTTCTGCACCTGAATAGATAGCAGCCGGAATGAAAAACATATTTGCAATGGAGTGTTCATAACCTAGGGTAACAAAAATCATCACCGGTATCCAAATTCCTACACACCGGCTAAACACATCTTTTCCGGCAAAGCCCATCCAAACCCCCAAGCATACCAACCAATTAGCGCCGATACCTTTCATAAATACCGTATAAAAATCCATATTCACTTTCGCTTCAGCCATTGAATGCAGATAGCTTTGCCAAGGCTCCACATCAAAAAACCCTAATTGTGACGACATACAATAGGCTATAAACTGCGCTCCTACAAAGTTAAATGCATAAGACAATCCCCAAATGCGTAGCAGGTCGGACAGTTTGCTTTCTTTCTGAAGAAAAGAAAGTGTTTGCCCGGCACAATCACTCGTGAACAAATCAGCCCCGGCAATAGAAACCAGCATCAGCCCTACGGGGAATAAAGCACCCGACAAGAACTTTACAATTCCGGGATTAGTTGCTAAAATACCCGGCGACCCACCGGCAACCATCACAGACAGCAAACCGCCTAAAGCAATGAAAGTTCCACCTAAAACAGCTAATAAAATAAACTTAACCAAAGGCATCTTGGCTTTATGTGTTGCAGCCTGTGTATATAACAAGCCTATTTCTTGAGGTGTATGATGCATAATTATATCAATAAAAAACGCACTAATATACAAAGTTTTACTTGTAATTATATCGATATGAGAAAGCTCTAAGAAAGCAAAACAGTCAGCCTATAAACAAAGCGGACATCTTTTAGTTTTTTTTCACACAACTTCCTCGCTTATTTTTGTTCTATATATAGATAGATTATAAACATATAAAAATGCATCTCATGAAACAGTTATTACTTATCAGCTTGTCTTTATTGATTTTAGCAGGCTGCAACTCAGCTAAAAAGTCAGAAAACAGTGAGGCGGAAAGCAAATCTGAACAAACAGAAACAATTGCCGACACTCACAACGCAAGAAACTCGTTAGACTATTATGGCACTTACGAAGGAATAACTCCTTGCGCTGATTGCGAGGGAATCAAAGTGACCGTAACGCTTAACAAAGACGACACCTTTATACTTAAAAATGTGTATTTAAAAAACGGAGAAGAGATATTACCCAGTGAGTACACAGGCGAATTTTCATGGGATGATACCGGTTTTAAGATTACCCTAAATGGCGTTGAAGAAGCCCCCTCGCATTTTTTCGTTGGTGAAGGAAGTCTTACAATCCTAGACAAAGAGGGCAACAAAATTGATACAGTATTAGCAGAACATTATGTGCTAAAACAAATTGAAACGAACTAACATACCCATTCACCTCACTGTGCAAAACATGGATTATCTGTCAGATACAGTGAGGTGTGTGTTTTTCCACCACAAAAGCCAAGCTTACCCTTTAACTCCTTACACCTTAAAAAACTAATAATAAAACAGATAGCCCATTAGTCAACCCGCGCAAAACGCACCGCATTATTAGATGTTTTCTTGAAACATTTCAATACATTTGCCGAAAAATTAACATTTTCAACAAAAAAACATCTAACAATGAATCTAAAAAACAAATTTGCTTTGCTTATTATCCTAGGCATCATCCTAGGTCTTTCAGCATGTAGCAACGACAAGGAAGAAGAAGAGGAAGTACTTTCATACGCAACCTTAAACGATGTAAGCCTCAAACAGACCATCAATGAAAAAGACGCATTTGAACTCACCGATTTAAATGAAGAATTGTTTTTTTCCTCCGGAGTAAGCTTTAATGAAAAAACTATCAACTGGAGTAAGCCTACTTTAGAACAATCTTTCAGCAACTTGTTTGATATAAGCAAAAACAATGTTTCTGTTACCGACTCGAAAGGAAACATCCTTACATCAACAGATATCACCCTCAACAACAACAAAATAACAGTTTCGTTTCATAAAGTAAACAACTCATTTAAACACCTTAACTCTTCAACATTTTACCTACATGTAAAAACCAAAATCAAAGAGGCTGTTTCTGAAGAAGCATTAGCTGACTTTAACGATTATGGATATAAAAGCTATAGCACTTTCTATGGCGAAGTTGCCTCGCAAAACATCAAGTCGAACACAATTGTAATCACATCCAAACTAGATCTGGATGCAGAATACAATATCACGGGCGACCCTAAGAATGACAATTATCCGTATAAGTTGAATGTGGTCTATTTTATCCCTTCTGATATACAAGAAAATGCCGGATACAAAAGACGCATCAGCACCATCCTGTTAAAACATCAATTGTTTGTTTGTAAGTGGATGAAGCACTGGGGCTATGAAGAAAAAAGCTTCGGATTGCCTTTAGATCATAAGGGAATGGTAGAAATCATTACAGTCAAAGGAAAAGAACCCAAATCGGGTTATCCATACAGCGGTGGAGCAAACAAAATGGCGGATGAAATTAAACAACATTACACCAATGCCGGATTAAAAAGCTATAGTGAGCATACACTCGTTATATCAGCAATCAATGCGGATACGGATGAAACACCTTTTTATGGTCTGGGGAAATGGTGTTATGCATTGGACTATCCCGGCATGGCTTACGAGACTATGGCTATTGACCCCACCACGGGTCAAGCATTAGCAGGAAATACATCTGACAGCCATAAAGCAACTGTCTGGATAGGTGGTATGCTACATGAATTAGGTCATGGTTTAAATCAACCGCACGTTGGTCCTGCTTATTCACAAAAAAACAACACGAACTTCGGTATCACATTGATGGGGTCCGGAAATCGAACTTATGGTGAATCACCCACCTTTATGCATCAAGCAAGTGCGGCAACCTTAAACAACTGTCAGATATCTTCGTTCACACAAAAAACGTTTTATAACGAAACATCGGCTTCCGTAAAAATAACCGATATACAAATTAATGGAAATCAGTTTACCCTGAAAGGTAACTTTACGACATCAAGTAAAGCTACTGATGTCATTGTACGTTTCTATAAGGCTACCGAAACCTTCTTAGGAGGCTCGCACGGATATAGCAGCGTTGCTTTTGTCACTAAACCACAAGGGAACAACTTTGAATTGACTGTGCCTATTGAAGAAATGAGAGTGAACGAGTTTGACTATAGAGTAGGAGTTAGCGTACTGATGGAAAACGGAACAGCTAAGCATGCATCAAAATCGCATATATACAAGCTGGAAAAACAGGGTTCTTCCTATACGTTCACCAATGAAAACATTATTAACCCCGGTGATTGGGAGGTCAAAACATCTCACAACCTACCGGTAGATGAACCTATTTCAAATGCTCCGGAAAGCTTAGTAGACGGAGATTTAACAACCTGTTTATCGATGGTAAAACCCGGTAAATCATACGGAGGAATATCGGTGCCTTCATCAGACATTGTTTATGCAATTATCAATTTCAAGAAACCTCTTGATTTTAATATGATTACATTAACTAACAGAAATCTGCAGAAGTACCTAAACACCCAAACCGTTTCATTCTACGGAAGTAATGATGGAGTAAACTTCACCCATATTATAACTGCAGACCTACCGGAGGATAAAGTAAACAACGTGAGTTTAGGTTTGTCTGTCAATTATCAGTATTTAAAGATGACTTTTGACAAATGGGATAAAACGAGTGGAAGTACCATGCAATTTGCTGAATTAGAATTGAAGAACGAAAAATAAGCCTGCTAAAACTTATTTTTTAAACATCTAACTCGCTCAGAAGAGAAAACTCCTTCTAAGCGAGTTGTTTTTTAAAGGTTTCTTGCAGAGTTTCAATAAAAAACGGTATCTTTGCCGCACTTTTTGGAGAAAACAACATAAAGTCTAACTTATTAATTAAAAAAAGATTATTAACAATTAGAATGGAGAATTTAAAAAACATTGTTCCGGTTGAAAACTTTGATTGGGACGCATTTGAACAAGGTGAAGCCTTGTCAGAAATTCCTTCCGAGGAACTTGTAAAAACCTATGACGATACACTTAGCACGGTCAAAGACAAAGAAGTGGTTATGGGTACAGTTACTACTATGAACAAACGCGAAGTAGTAGTAAATATTGGTTACAAATCAGACGGCGTAGTGCCTATGTCTGAATTTCGCTACAACCCTGAATTAAAAGTAGGCGACGAAGTAGAAGTTTACATCGAAAATCAGGAAGACAAAAAAGGACAATTAATTCTTTCTCACAAAAAAGCACGTGCTACACGCGCTTGGGATCGCGTGAACGAAGCACTTGAAAAAGAAGAAGTAATCAAAGGATATATCAAATGTCGCACGAAGGGCGGTATGATTGTTGATGTATTCGGCATTGAATCATTCTTACCGGGTTCACAAATTGATGTGAAACCTATTCGTGACTACGACGTTTTTGTTGGCAAAACAATGGAATTCAAGATTGTTAAAATCAATCAAGAGTTTAAAAACGTGGTTGTTTCTCACAAAGCACTTATCGAAGCAGAACTTGAACAACAAAAGAAAGAGATTATCTCTAAACTTGAAAAAGGTCAAGTACTGGAAGGTACCGTTAAAAACATCACTTCATACGGAGTATTTATCGACTTGGGTGGCGTAGATGGTTTAGTACACATCACAGACCTTTCTTGGGGTCGCGTTTCACATCCGGAAGAAATCGTACAGCTAGACGAAAAAGTAAACGTTGTTATTCTTGACTTTGATGACGAGAAAAAACGTATCGCTTTAGGTCTTAAACAACTTACTCCTCACCCATGGGATGCTTTAGATGCTGAATTGAAAGTAGGTGACAAAGTAAAAGGCAAAGTAGTTGTGATGGCAGATTATGGTGCATTTATCGAAATAGCACCGGGTGTTGAAGGACTAATCCACGTATCAGAAATGAGCTGGACACAACACTTACGCAGTGCACAAGACTTTATGAAAGTGGGCGACGAAGTAGAAGCAGTGATTCTTACTTTAGATCGTGACGAGCGTAAAATGTCATTGGGCATCAAACAACTAAAACCGGATCCATGGGAAAACATCGAAGAGCGCTTCCCAGTTGCTTCACAACATACAGCCAAAGTACGTAACTTCACAAACTTCGGTGTATTTGTAGAGCTAGAAGAAGGCGTTGATGGATTAATCCATATTTCTGACCTATCTTGGACGAAGAAAATCAAACATCCGAGCGAATTCACGCAAATTGATGCTGACATTGAAGTTCAAGTATTAGAAATCGATAAAGAAAACCGTCGCTTAAGCCTTGGTCATAAGCAACTGGAAGAAAATCCTTGGGATGTTTTTGAAACCATCTTCACAGTAGGTTCTGTACATGAAGGTACAATTATTGAGATGCTTGATAAAGGAGCTGTAATTTCTCTACCTTATGGCGTAGAAGGTTTTGCCACTCCAAAACATCTGGTGAAAGAAGACGGTTCACAAGCTCAACAGGATGAAAAACTAGAGTTCAAGATTATCGAATTCAATAAAGAAGCCAAGCGCATCATCCTTTCTCACAGCCGTATTTTTGAAGACAAACAAAAAACTTCAAAAAAGGAAGAGAAAAGAACCAGACAACCAAAAGAAGAAGTATCCACCAGCACAGGTGCTATGGAGAAAACAACTTTAGGTGACATTGAAGAATTAGCTGCACTTAAAGAAAAGCTAGAAGGCAACGAATAATATTCAAGTTACAATACATCAAAAACCGGGCGGAAATCATTCCGTCCGGTTTTTTTATGCAATACTTTTTTTTCGATAGCTTAAAACCCAAAAATCATTAAACCAAGCAGATAAATTACTAAAAGTTGTTTTGTTGCATTATCTTTGCATTCGTTTAGGAAAAATTATTACTAATCATAATTTATATTTTTAGAGTTTATGGACGTAAAAAGAGTTTACGAATTTGGGAATGGTCGTGCCGAAGGCAAGGCAGACATGAAAAACCTATTAGGTGGCAAGGGTGCCAACCTGGCTGAAATGAATTTAATTGGGGTACCAGTTCCTCCGGGATTTACAGTTACTACTGAAGTTTGCTCCGAATATTTCAAATTAGGCAAAGGAAGAGTGATTGAGCTATTAGAAAAAGAGGTGGAACAAGCCATAGCTCATGTCGAAGAAATAATGAACTCTAAATTTGGAGATATTGAGAATCCTCTATTGGTTTCCGTTCGGTCAGGTGCAAGAGCATCTATGCCAGGCATGATGGACACGATTCTAAACTTAGGCCTCAATGACGAAGTGGTAGAAGGTTTAGCTAGAAAAACCGGAAACGCACGCTTTGCTTGGGACTCATACAGACGTTTCGTACAAATGTACGGTGATGTTGTATTAGGAATGAAACCGGTAAACAAAGAAGATCGCGATCCGTTTGAAGAGCTAATCGACAAAATGAAAACGTCAAGAGGCGTTGAATTAGACAACGAACTAACTGTTGAAGATCTAAAAGAATTGGTTTCACAATTCAAAGCAGCCGTTAAACAACAAACAGGTCATGATTTCCCAACCAATGCTTACGAGCAACTTTGGGGATCTATCTGCTCGGTATTTGACTCATGGATGAACGAACGCGCTATTCTATATCGCAAAATGGAAGGAATCCCTGCTGAGTGGGGAACAGCCGTAAATATCCAAGCTATGGTATTTGGAAACATGGGAGACTCTTCAGCAACAGGTGTTTGCTTCTCGCGTGATGCAGCAACCGGAGAAAACCTTTTCAACGGTGAATACCTTATCAATGCGCAAGGAGAAGACGTAGTTGCAGGAATCCGCACACCACTTCAAATCACAAAAATTGGTTCAGAACGTGCTGCTGCTGTTATGGGAGTTTCAGCTGAGGAACGACTAAAAAATCATCTTTCTTTAGAAGAGGTTATGCCTGAAATCTACAAAGAGATGGATGCCATCCAAACCAAACTTGAAGAGCATTATAAAGATATGCAAGACATGGAATTTACCGTACAAGAAGGTAAATTATGGTTCTTGCAAACCAGAAGCGGTAAACGCACAGGTGGTGCTATGGTTAAAATAGCCATGGACTTATTAGCCGAAGGAAAGATTGACGAAAAAACAGCAATCAAACGAATTGAGCCCAACAAACTGGACGAATTATTACACCCTGTTTTTGACAAGAATGCAATAAAGAACGCTGAATTGTTAACAAAAGGACTTCCAGCTTCTCCAGGTGCAGCTACGGGACAAATCGTATTCTTCCCGGAAGATGCCAGCCACTATTTCGAACAAGGATTACCCGTTATTTTAGTACGCAATGAAACATCTCCTGAAGACCTACAAGGTATGTCAGTTTCTGCCGGTATCCTAACTGCTCGCGGAGGTATGACTTCTCACGCTGCAGTGGTTGCTCGTGGTATGGGTAAATGTTGTGTTTCCGGAGCTGGAGAATTGATTATTGATTATAAAAACAGAACGATAACCGCTAAAGGTGTTACGTTAAAAGAAGGAGATTTCATCTCATTAAACGGAACAACCGGAGAAGTATTCAAAGGACAAGTGGCAACATCAGCTGCAGAAATCAATGAAGACTTCGAAAAATTAATGAAGCTGTCTGATAAGTATGCTAAATTAAAAATACGTACTAATGCAGATACACCTAATGATGCAACAACAGCTCGCAACTTTGGTGCAGTTGGTATTGGACTTTGTCGTACAGAGCATATGTTCTTCGAAGGAGAAAAAATCCGTGCAATCCGCAAGATGATTTTATCAGAAACATTAGAAGATCGCAAAGCAGCTCTAAACTCAATTCTTCCATACCAAAAAGAAGACTTCAAAGGCATATTCAAAGCAATGCATGACCTACCTGTAACAGTTCGCCTTCTTGACCCACCTTTACATGAGTTTGTTCCACACGACTTGAAAGGACAAGAAGAAATGGCTGAAACAATGGGACTACCATTAGAAACTATTCAAAGCCGTGTTGAGTCATTGAATGAACTTAACCCCATGTTAGGACATCGTGGTTGTCGCTTAGGAAACACCTATCCAGAAATCACAGAGATGCAAACGAAAGCTATTCTTGGAGCAGCTCTAGAGCTGAAGAAAGAAGGAGTAAACGTTTATCCTGAAATCATGGTTCCACTAGTTGGAATATTGAACGAATTCCTAGAGCAAGAAAAAGTAATCCGTCAAACAGCTGAAGAGCTATTCAAAGAAGCCGGAATGAGCGTTGACTACTTAGTAGGTACAATGATCGAAGTTCCACGTGCTGCTCTTACTGCTGACGAAATTGCATCTGCAGCTGAATTCTTCTCATACGGAACAAATGACTTGACTCAAATGACTTATGGATATTCACGTGATGACATCGGCTCATTCTTACCTGTATATCTAGAAAAGAACATTTTAGATGTTGACCCCTTCCAAGTATTGGATCAAAAAGGTGTTGGTCAATTGATGCGTATGGCTACTGAAAAAGGACGCGCTACCAGAGCGAACCTAAAATGTGGTATTTGCGGAGAACATGGTGGAGAACCTAGTTCAGTAAAGTTCTGCCACACAATTGGTTTAGACTACGTTTCTTGTTCACCATTCCGTGTGCCTATCGCACGCATTTCAGCAGCTCAAGCTGTTATCGAAGAAGAAAGCAAATAATACCCCGTGGTATATATCGAAAAAGGAGAGGCAATGATTGTCTCTCCTTTTTTATTGTTCACATACAATGCAAGCTCTTACCAATGGAGTAAATTTAAAAAGCCCTCACGCAATTGTTGCATGAGGGCTTTTTAAATGTGGAGCATATCAGACTCGAACTGATCACCTCAACACTGCCAGTGTTGCGCTCTAGCCAGATGAGCTAATGCCCCAAGATGTATGCATCGCTTAGACGAAGCTGGTGCAAAGATATAACTTTTTAAACAATTACATATAGGAGCTGAAAAATAAATAGCTGATTGATGGATATACGGAACAAAGCAGCTATTTCTGCTCTTTTTTATGCACCCAATCCTTGTGAAGCTAAGTAATTATAGTCGTTCAAAATAGTATTCAGATATTCGGTCACTCCATTTATTCTTTTCTTATCATAAGGATAGCCGGTCACTTCTTCTAATTTATTAGCAAGCAGGGTTTTATCAGCCGAATTATTATGCATCACCGATATAATCACTTGAATATCTTTGTCAGACAACAACGTAAGCAAATTAGGATAGGTTACTTTATATTGCTTGCGGAAGCTTAAATCTTCGGACGAAATATTCTTATCAGTCCCCGCTACTTTCAGATTAATAACGGTCGTATCAGCCACATAATCTCCCAGACGCTGGGCATTTTTAGTAAATCCAATCATAATAAAAGCAAGCATCCCGTAAGTCAGCAAAAAATCGAAAGGTCTGAACAGCCAGCGAATAAGATAAGCTGACAGCCCCGGATGTGTCCCATTCGTATGGATAACACGAATATTCATTAGCATTTTACCGGGTGATTGTCCATTATTGAAATATTCAAAAAGCAAATGATAAAAAGATACGGGAAAAAGCACCACGAGTATATACAGCATACTCATATACTCCCCCTTAAATGAGAAACTCTGAAATGAGATAGAGAACACAAATACTGTGAATATAAAAAACCACGAAGCAATGATAAAAAAGTCGGTTATATAAGCCAATGATCTTTTCCACGAGTTGGCAGTATTGTAGTCTATCACAACATTATAAGCTGTTTGAACCTGTATCGACATAATCAATCTATAAATAAAGTCGAAATATAGTCATAGTTTTCTACATCTACCTTAAACAGCAGCACTTTTCACTTTCTATATGTTCAATTATAATAACAAAAATTAGGAGAACGAATGCAAATAGTTATCTTTGTAATAAAGAACATATTCCATACCACCCTTTGAATATTTACTTTAATTAGCGGGATGAGAGAGGCGGCCTTTATAAAGCAGAACATTGATAAATGGGAAAGAATTGAGGAGCAAAGTATAAGTAAAGAAACCTCAGCAGATGATCTATCAAACAACTTGATAGAAATAGCAGATGATTTATCATATGCCCGTACTTTTTATCAAAACTCGCAAACCGTTAAATACCTCAATCAAATAGCCTCACGCTACTTTATAGACATCACCAAATACAAGAAAAAACGAAAAGATGCCTTCTTCTACTTTTGGAAAGAAGAGCTTCCACTAATCATGTATAAACGAAGAAAAGAGATGCTTCTCTCCTTTCTTGCTTTATTCATGGGTGTTCTAATCGGGGCATTCTCTCAACAACAAGAGAACGACTTCACTAATTTCATTTTGGGCGAACGTTATATGCAAGTCACCAAGAGCAACATTGCCAAAGGAGACCCTATGGCTATTTATAAAAGCAGCGATAGCACTCCCATGTTTACAGCGATAGCCACCAACAATATCCGAGTGTCTTTTCTGGCTTTCATCGCCGGGATATTTCTTTCGGTAGGGAGTATTTATATTCTTTTTTCAAACGGAGTTATGTTGGGTGTATTTCAATATTTCTTTTTTCAAGAGGGCTTGCTCAAGGTATCGGCCTTAAGCATCTGGCTACATGGTACGCTAGAGATATCTGCCATTGTGATTGCCGGAGGAGCCGGCATCATACTGGGCAATAGTATTCTTTTTCCCGGCACATACAAACGCTCACAGTCACTCCGCATGGCCGGCAATGATGCGGTAAAGGTCATTTTAGGTCTTATTCCGGTCTTCCTCGTTGCAGCTTTCATCGAAAGCTTCTTAACTCGTTTGACAGAGATGCCTGTCTATTTCAACCTAAGCATCATCCTTCTTTCTGCTGCATTTATTATTTGGTATTTTATTATATATCCTTATATCATTCATGTTAAACGTTCAAAAAACAACTAAAATGGAAAAATTAAATCTTGTAAAAGACCGCAAGTTCGGTGAAAACATTTCAATGGCATTTGACTTTATTAAAGATAATTTTGCCAAGACTAAGACGCTTATAATCTACCTAATTATAATAGCTGGTATTGGAGGAGTTCTAGCCGGCATTCCAGTGGCTGGAAGCTTTCTTTCCCCCCTCGTATCTATTTTTGCCGGGATATTAATCATTTCATATACCGTTTCATATATGAAACTCTATGTTGATTCTGCCGATGGCAATATAAACGAGGAAGAGCTAAAAGAAAAAACAAAAAAGTACTTAGTTAAATTACTTTTAGCCGGAATCGTTTATGGGTTAGCTGTTTTTGTTGGCATGATTCTATTGGTTATCCCGGGCATATATATTGCTATTGCCTTTTTATTCTATGCGTTTTGCATCATCAACGATGACTTAGGCATTGTTGACGGGCTCAAAAGAAGCAACATACTAGTCAAAAACAATTGGTTTGTTACATTAGGCTATTCAATCGTTATAGGACTGATATTAGGAATCTTATCAAGTGTATTCTCCCTCGTTGGCACCGCCCTTACATTCTTAGGCGTTATAGGAACAATTATTGGCACTTTCATCACACTGGCAGTAAGCTTTATAGTTTCTGTTATTTCCTACTTTGCCCTAGGCGTACATTATTACAACTTAGTAGATAAAAGTGAAGGCGTATTTTCTGCTTCACAAATCGACTCAATTGGGCAAAATGAATGATTCTTTTTCTTTGAAATAAATTTAGTTTTAATAAAAATGCAAAGGGCTAAACAGCAGACCATCCCATGGACAAGCATCGGTGTATACATGCTTTTAGCCCTTTTCTGCTATCTATACCCACCTGCTCTCTATGCACAAGCAGATAGTATTCAAGCTTCGGATATAGAATACTCAACTGACGAGACAGTTGCAGACCTTTCTTTTTTTGAGACACCCAATACGCCTCCTTACATTCCTTCAGAGGCAACCATTCAAAAATACAAGAAACAACATCGATTTAACTACAAATTAGATACTGAGACAGACACACACAACGAGTGGTTCGCACGTTACTTTTTCAAGTTTTTGAACTTTTTGCAGCTGATTATTTCTAATCGTGCTGTCATGCTGGTCCTACTCGTCTGTTTACTCACGCTTATTATATGGATTTTGGTACGAATAGGTCTGATTGAGCATTCCGTTATTCAACGAAGCAATAAGCTAAACAATACTAACGGATATGACTTAGATGCTGAGAACATATTGGGTTATGACTTTGACAAACTGATAGCAGAAGCTATCCAACAAAAAGAATACCGGTTAGCCACCCGACTTTCTTTTTTAAGAAATCTCAAAGCCCTTTCTGACAAAGGCATCATCAAATGGGATAAAAAGAAAACCAACAACAATTACATCTATGAAATAACCCATGAGGCACTAAGAAAAAACTACATGCGTAATTCGCTCGTTTTTGATTATGTCTGGTACGGAGAGTTTGAGATTGATGAAGCTGACTTCAAGGTCATTTATCAACAGTATGAAGAATTCCATAAAAATGTGATGAATCATGCGATCTAATCAGACTCTCTATCTATTGATCTGCCTCCTTTTGACAGGAATACTCTGCTCATGTGGTCAGCGAAAGTTGAATAAAAAAGACTGGGAGCCTAGCTATGAGAGTGCTTCTACTTTGCCTTACGGAACTTATATCACCTATCAACATCTAAGCGAAGCCTTTAAGAATGTGCAGATTAGCCATTCCTCGAGTAGCCTAATCACCGAAACCAATCGATTAATCGACTATCATCCACAGCATGAAACACATACGGACAAAGACAGCCTAAATAATTATCTAACGACAGAAACGGATGAATCGCTCACCACATTTTATGAAAACTACCAAACCTATAAACCCTATATGTTGATGCTTACTGCCGAAACATTTCCTGAAGATAAGGATGTTGAACACGCGCTTCTTGATTTTGTGGGTGTAGGAAACAGCGTTTTTATATCAGCAGAAATTATCAGCAGAACATTGCTAAACAGACTATCCATTAGCGACTATAGATATCCTATCACCAATGATTCAACCTACATGCTCAGTGATTCTTCAGATAAAGGATATCTTTTTCGAGCCTATTCAGAACAAAAAATGAACAAAAACAATAGGGAAAGCAGTTATTTCGCACTTGACAGCATCCGACTTCCCTATCAAGTGCTAGGCACAGTGGGTAATAACCATCCCTCATTTATCCGAATCAAGTATGGCTTCGGATCATTCTACCTACACACCGCACCCAGAGCCTTTACCAACATCACCATGCTAGATTTAAAAAAGTATGATTATGGGTTCAGATGCCTCGCCTTACTGCCACAAGGACAAGACATCATTTGGAATGAATCTATCAAATATGGTCTACATACACCTGCTGATAGAACTATTTTAGATGTCCTTTTCAAATATCCATCCCTCAAATGGGGATTCATTATACTTATAATCGGACTACTCCTCTATATGCTATTTAGAGGCAAAAGAGTACAACGTATTATTCCCGTTATAAAAAAACCCGAGAACACAACACTGGAGTTTCTAAACACCCTAAGCAACATGTATTATCGGAAGAGTGACTACTCAAGCAGCATGAAGAAACGCCATACTTTCTTTCTCGAATACATTCGCAAAAACTACTACATGCACACCGAAAATATAGACAGCAAGTTTATTCAAATACTCAGCAATAAGTCTAACGTACCCGAAGAGATTATCAAAGAAATCTTCAGCCTGTACGAAATGGAACAAGATACATACATGCTTCCCGAAGAAACCTATATGAACTATAACGAAGCGTTAGAGAAGTTTTATAACATTGCAAAAAACAAACCATAACGATATGAGCGAAATTAATTTTGAATCCAGAACTGACTTCAGCGAATTACATCAACTCGTTGAAAACATCAAACAAGAAATCAGCAAAGTCATTGTAGGGCAGCCGGAGCTGATAGAGCAAATGATTGTAGCCATACTAGCTAATGGACATATCCTGATTGAGGGCGTCCCCGGAGTGGGCAAAACGCTGTCTGCCAATATGCTTGCTAAAACCATCCATGCTAAATTCAAGCGAATCCAATTCACACCGGACTTAATGCCCTCTGACATACTGGGTACAAGCGTATTCATCAACAGTTCTTCTTCTTTTGAGTTTAAAGAAGGTCCTATCTTTTCAAACATTGTTTTGATAGACGAGATCAATCGCTCGCCGGCAAAAACGCAAGCTGCCTTATTCGAAGTGATGGAAGAGCGGCAAGTCACCAACGACGGAACAACTTACCCGATGGAGTTTCCTTTCTTAGTGATTGCTACTCAAAACCCCATTGAGCAAGAAGGAACCTACCGACTACCCGAAGCACAACTTGACCGTTTCTTGTTTAAGATTTTAGTTAGCTACCCTTCATTAGAAGAAGAGATAGATATTTTAGGCAGACAAAATACCGGAGCGTTGCTGAACAATCAGAACATCACCTCGGTTATCCAAGCTGAACAAATAAAAAAAGTACGAAACCAAATTCAAGCAGTCAAGGTCGAAGACAATCTACTTAACTTCATTGTGCAAATTGTCCATGCGACACGTAGCAACCCATGGATAGCATTAGGTGCATCTCCACGTGCATCATTGGGTATTTTGAACAGTGCTAAAGCGCTGGCGGCTATCCGAGGAAGAGACTTTGTCACTCCGGACGATATCAAAGAAATAGCCCTGCCGGTATTGAGACACCGAGTGATATTAACTCCTGAGAAAGAAATTGACGGTACATCAACTGACACCATTATATGCCAACTGATAGACGAAATAGAAATCCCCAGATAGGGTTTTATAAAAGCTTATACCTAAGCAATCGCTTCTTTCTTTCAATAGCATTCTTGCTATTGCTGTCTATTATATGCTTTATTTTCCCTCAATTGCTTTTTCTCTTCCAACTCGCCGGACTCTTATTTGCATTACTTGTCGTGATTGATTTCATCACTTTATATCGGAAAAGTTTTACGATAACAGGCACTCGGGAGATACCCAACCGCTTGTCTAACGGCGACGAAAATGAGATTATCATTCACTTAAAAAGCCTCTATCCTTTTCCTATTTATGCAGAAATAATTGAAGAAATACCCTTCCAGTTTCAAGAACGGAATCTCAGTTTTTCTTCTATCATCGCTAGCAGAGAAAACAAAAAAATCAGTTATAACCTCCGACCTACGGAGAGGGGCGTCTACCGGTTTGGGCACATCAATATATTTGTTCAAAGCAAACTATCCTTACTGAAAAGAAGATTTACGGAAGGCGAAGAACAAACGATAGATACATATCCTTCCTTCCTAAACCTGAGTCATTATAACTTACTTCTCAATTCCAACCAGCTAACTACTGCCGGAATTAAACAAACACGCAGATTGGGTAATGCCACAGAGTTTGAACACATTAAACCATACGTGATTGGCGACGACCCGCGAACAATCAACTATAAAGCCACAGCGCGAGCCAATGAACTCATGGTCAACACCTTTATGGAAGAACGTGCTCAATCGGTCTATTGCCTCATCGACAAAGGTCGCACCATGCAAATGCCTTTTGAGGGACTCAGCCTGCTTGATTATGCCATCAACAGTTCACTGCTAGTAGCCAATACTGCTTTGATTAAAGGAGACAAAGCCGGCATCATCACATTCTCAAATACAATCGACCATATTCTGCCGGCGAGCGACCGACGAGTACAAAGAAGCCGCATTTTAGAAACGCTTTATAAACAGCAAACTGACTACAAAGAATCTAATTATGCCGAACTATTCACCACCGTAAAGCGGACTATCAAACAGAGAAGTTTGCTCATACTTTATACAAACTTTGAAACGCTCAACAGCCTTAAAAGACAGCTCAACTACCTTCGACTTCTATCTAAGGACCATTTGCTTATCATTGCTTTCTTTCTGAATACAGCTATGGAAGAAGCCATGAATGAACCGGCCGAAAATGTAGAAGACTTTTTCAGAAAAAGCATGGCAGAGAAAATGCACAGCGACAAACGACTCGTAACGAAAGAGCTCAATCGCTATGGCATCCACTCCATACTTACCGTTCCCGAAAAGCTCTCCATACAGTCTATAAATAAGTACCTGGAAATTAAAACCCGAGGACTTATCTAACAAAATTCAATACATATTAATAATGAAAACACGCAACCTACTATTAGGCTTATTCTTTGCCAGCACGCTATTCACTTCATGCATACTGAAACAAAATAAATTTGCCCACGAATTGATGCTATGCGGTGATAATAAAGTTTGGATTATTGACAAAGAAAAATCCAGTGAGAAGAACATTGAAATTATCTGGCAATGGGAAAGCAGCGATGTTGCCAATCAGATTCCCGAAGAATATCAGCGATACTTACGGTCAATGGATGAATGTAAGTTTGTAGACAACAACACCAAACTACTCTTAGCATCATCCAGTGGAGGTGTACTACTGATTGACAGAGCATCAAAAGAATGTCTGTTTTATGCTTATGCCCCTATGGCGCACTCGGTTGAATGGCTTCCGAATAATAGGATAGCGGTAGCTCTATCCACCCATCCACAAGGTAACAGCATCGAAATATACGACCTCAACCAAGCTGAAAAAGCGCTTTATAAAGACTCGCTCTACTCCGGTCATGGTTGTGTATGGATAGACAAACGCGACAAACTCTATGCCTTGGGTTTTGACGAACTAAGAGAATATTCGTTGATTGATTGGGAAACTCCCAAGCCGAAGCTACATCTTGACCGAACTTGGAAGCTACCGGCAGAGGGTGGACATGATTTAAGCATGATTTCAGATACGGAACTACTTGTTTCTGACCACGACGGAGTAAATATCTTCGATATAGAAAAAGAGGTATTTCAACCATTTGAGCCCTTAGCCACTGCCAAAGATATTAAGTCGGTTAACTATAATAAACAAACAAAAGAACTCATCTATACTATTGCAGAAGAAAGCTGGTGGACTTTCAATATTTACTTAAAAAATCCGGACAAGGTAATCACCATACCCGAAATAAAGCTTTACAAAGTACGCACCAACCCCTTTTAAGTGCATACATACGATTCTTTTACACATAAATAACATAGGCTGATTGGAGAAGCCAATCATGATTCTCTTTTTTACTACTATCTTTGTTTCAAGAAAAAGAGAATCATGATTATTTACAATACAACGTTCCATGCAGACAATGTGATTGCTGCCGACTGTCTGGCTTATCTAAAAAGCACCTATATTCCCATAGCCATAAAAAATGGTCTATTGCAAAAGCCGGCACTCAGACGATTAATGCGTGAAGACGATGATGGGACTACAAGTTATGCCTTACAGTTTCATGTAGATCACCGAGAAGCTTTAGACACCTGGATGCAAAAAGAGGGCAGAATACTACAACGCCGACTGACTCAGCGCTTCGGACATCAATTAGTTGGTTTCAGTACCTTATTAGAAGAAATCGAGTTGGATGGAGAATGATAAAATCATACTAGGAATAGACCCGGGTACTATCGTCATGGGCTATGGAGTATTGGGTGTTTCAAACCGTAAACCGTCACTCATCACCATGGGCATTCTGCAACTAAATAAGTATGATAGTCAGTACCTGCGACTTCGAAAAATATTCGAACGAGTGACCGCTTTAATCGATCAGTATCATCCCGATGAGCTAGCGATTGAAGCTCCTTTCTTTGGTAAGAATGTCCAAAGTATGCTAAAACTAGGACGAGCGCAAGGCGTAGCCATTGCAGCCGCCCTAGAACGTGACCTCCCCATTTTCGAATATGCCCCTCTAAAAATCAAAATGGCTATCACCGGAAACGGAAAAGCTTCGAAAGAACAAGTAGCCGGCATGCTACAACACCTCTTACACATCCCCAACGAAAATATGCTCCCCCAACTTGATGCAACCGATGGATTGGCAGCCGCTTTATGCCATCATTTACAGTCCGGACGACCCACTAGCGACAAAGCTTATACCGGATGGAAAGACTTCATTGCAAAAAACAAAGGAAGAGTAAGAGAATAAGAAAGACACTTACTCGTTTCTCTACACCAAACTAATCGGCTCACAGCTGTGGACCGATTAGCTCACAGCTG
>CAZSWS010000047.1:0-22785 GCA_964610765.1 uncultured Parabacteroides sp. | reverse complement strand
CTATCGTTGGGTTAAACCATTAGTATGACTGCCAGAGAGAATACGGATATGAAAATCCAAAGCAAAACGCCTTGTATCAGGGGTTTGATGCCGATTGTTTTTAGTGCTTCTTTCGTGAGTCCTGCACCTATCAAAAAGAGGGTGACAACTAAACATCGTTTGGCAATATAGGCGATATGTGGACCGATAGTTTCAAAAGCGGGAACTACCGAGTTAATAATGATTGCCACGACATATAAAAAAATAAAATAAGGAATAGATATCTTTCTTTTACTCGTTTTCATTAAGAGTGATGTAATCAAAGAAACCGGTATAATCCATAAGGCTCTTTCCAGCTTGACGGTAGTTGCTATTTTCAGTGCTTCTTCCCCATATTTATGGGCTGCGCCAACGACTGAACTCGTGTCATGTATGGCAATGGCAGACCATAAGCCGAACTGTCCTTGTGTCATTTGGAAGAGTTCACCGAGGATGGGGAAAATAAGCAGGGCGATAGAATTAAGAAGAAAGATAATGCCTAGAGAAACAGAAGTCTCATCTTCACGTGCTTCGATAATCGGAGCCATGGCGGCAATGGCACTTCCACCACAGATAGCTGTTCCGGTCGATACGAGGATACTGGTTCTTTTAGGCGTGGCAAAAAGCTTTCCCAGCAGTAAGCCGATGCCGATTGTCAGACTGATACTGATGACGGTAAATATTAAGCCGCTTTTCCCAACCTCAAAAGCTTCATGCATATTCATGCCAAACCCCAGTCCGACCACTGAAGCTTGAAGTAAGTATTTGGTGACCTTTTTTTGTAGTTTCAGAAATGGATTGCCAATCATCAATGTAAGGAAAAATCCTGCAAGGAGAGCTATAGGTGGCTGAACGAAAGGGATGATGCATAGTCCTGCACCCAAGATAAATAAGCTGAGTTGTATTTTTTTCTTTGTTGTTTGTGTTCGCTTCATTTATTTCATTTTGCCTGCAAAGTTCAGGCAAAAATGAATGGATTGTATATACTATTTAGGAATAGGATATAACTTTTAGTTATGATGGGTTTGTACAAACCTCATAAACAGGTCGGAAAGTCCAGATGGTTGCCCGTGTGTATGGATAAAATAAAACATCCGGGTGATAGAGAAGCCACGTATGTCTATTACTTTAAACGTACCATTCAGGAGTTCTTTGCTGACTGCATGAATGGAGATAAGCCCCAAAGTGTTTGATTGAGTGAGGTATGATTTGATGCTTTCGGTACTCCCTAAGTGCATCACAATGTTTAAGTCTTTCAGCCCGATTTGCTGTTCTTTCAGCTTTTCTGTAATCACCTCCAGGCTTCCGGAACCCGGTTCTCGCAAAACGATGGGAAGTTCTTTCAGCTCTTTCAGGCTGATTTCATCTTTTGAAGAAAGGAGCTGTGACGTATGGGCTATTGCCACAATCTCATCTTTCATGAACGGGATATATTTGAGTTGCTTGTTTTTAGACATCCCTTCTACGATTCCCATATCAATTGAATGGTCAAGCACCGCCTGTTCAATCTTCTCCGTATTGTCGTTCATTAAAGTCAGCGACACTTCTTGGTATTTACTGTGAAACTTGGCAAGAATAGGAGGTAGTATGTATTGTCCGATGGTAGTGCTGGCACCCAAATGTAGTTCGCCGGAGTACTGTTGTTTCATCGTGTTGAGGTCGAAATGCAAGGTACGTTCCAGCGTCAATACCTCTTCAACATATTTGAGTACTAGATGTCCGGCTTCCGTTAGGCTTATTTTACCGGCTTTTCGTTCAAAGAGTTTGGCATTCAGTTCACTTTCCAGTTCCTGAATGTTTTTGGTTACGGCCGGTTGCGAGATGTATAGGCGTTCAGCAGCTTTAGAGAAATTAAGCTGTTTCGCCACTTCGTGAAATATTTTAAGCCGAATAAAAGACATAAAAGAGGTATGTTAACTAACGTTTTTGGAAAAATATAAAACGCCGGACTTGTTTCGTATGTGCTCGAAGTGTCCGGCGTTGTTTTTAGGCTTCTTTTTGTAGGTTTGCATGCATGGCTGCGGCTGCTTTTCGCCCGTCGCCCATAGCTAGGATTACGGTAGCTCCACCACGCACGATATCCCCTCCGGCATACACATCGGGTAAGTCTGACTGCATGGTGTCTTCATTTACGATGATGGTTCCCCATTTGCTGATTTGCAGTCCGGAGAATGCATGAGGGATAAGTGGATTAGGAGATACGCCAATACTGACAATTACTTCATCCACGTCAATCGTCTTGATAGCACCTTCAATGGGTATCGGACGCCTTCTACCCGAAGCATCCGGTTCGCCAAGCTCCATTTCTTGCAAGACCATTTGCGTAACGAGTCCTTTCTCGCTACCCATGTATTTGATGGGATTGTGCAGTGTCAAAAATTCGATACCTTCTTCTTTGGCATGTTTCACCTCTTCCAGACGTGCCGGCATTTCTTCTTCGCTTCTGCGATACACAATCATGGCTCTTTTTGCTCCTAAACGTCGAGCGGTACGTACGGCATCCATCGCGGTATTTCCGCCGCCAATGACGGCAACTAATTTGCCGGAATAGACCGGTGTATCACTCTCCGGATTCGAAGCGTCCATCAGATTGACACGGGTCAGGTATTCATTGGATGACATGACGCCTACCAGATTCTCCCCTTCAATGTTCATGAAGTTGGGTAATCCGGCACCACTTGCCACAAAGATACCTTTAAAGCCGTCGTCTTGCAGGTCTTGATAGGACAGTGTTTTACCGATGATGCAGTCCTTCATAAAGGTTACGCCCATTTCGCGCAGTACATCAATCTCAACTTCAACAATCTCGTTAGGTAAACGAAACTCGGGGATACCATATTTTAATACTCCACCTATCTCATGAAGTGCTTCAAAAACGACCACTTCATAACCCAGCTTTGCCATATCTACGGCAAAGGACAGTCCGGCAGGACCTGAACCTACTACGGCTATCTTAATGCCGTTTTTTTCGTTGATTTCAGGGATAGACATTTTGCCGCTTTCCCGTTCGTAATCGGCAGCAAAACGCTCTAAATAGCCAATGGCTACCGGTTCTTTCCCGGTTTTGAGGTAGATACAGTCTGCCTCACATTGTTTCTCTTGCGGACATACCCGACCGCATACAGCGGGTAAGGCACTGGTCTCTTTCAATACACGAGCTGCCGAAAGAATCTCTCCCCGCTCTATTTCTTTGATAAAGGAGGGGATGTTGATGTTGACCGGGCAGCCGTTCATGCACGTAGGCTTGGGGCAGTCCAGACAGCGTTGTGCCTCAGTCATGGCTTGTTCTTTGGTTAAGCCTAGATTTACTTCTTTTCTAAGGTCATGGCTGCGTATTTCAGGGTCCAGCTCGGGCATCAACACTCTGGGCAACGCCATGCGTTCTTTATTTTTGATTTTTTTCCGCAGTTCTTCGCGCCAAGGCTCGCTTCTGCGTGCGGCGATTAATTCTTCTGTTGTCATGAAACTATTCGTCTTAAAGTATTATTCCAATCCTTTGTATGCATTGAGGCGCATAATCATCTCATCAAAATCTACTTGATGAGCATCAAATTCCGGTCCGTCTACACAGACGAATTTCGTTTTACCACCTACGGTCACACGGCAGGCTCCACACATACCGGTACCATCTACCATGATTGTATTAAGCGAAGCTACGGTGGGTATTTCGTGTTTTTTTGTGAGCAGTGCGACAAATTTCATCATAACGGCCGGACCTACAGTAACACAAAGATCCACTTTTTCACGCTGGATTACCTCTTCAATCCCTTGCGTGACCAAGCCTTTTCTTCCATACGAACCATCATCAGTCATGATAATTACCTCGTCAGAGTTAGCTCGCATTTGATCTTCCAGGATGACTAGCTCTTTGTTTCTAGCAGCTAATACGGTAATTACACGATTACCGGCTTTGTGAAATGCTTCGACAATGGGCAGGAGTGGAGCTACGCCTACACCGCCTCCGGCACAAACTACTGTGCCCACTTTTTTGACATCTGTAGCTTGCCCTAATGGACCTACTACGTCAGTCAGGCTGTCACCTACTTCTAAAGCCGTGATTTTTTTAGATGATTTGCCAACGGACTGGATAACGAGTGTGATAGTCCCTTTTTCTACATCGGCTTGCGCAATGGTTAGCGGGATACGTTCTCCCTTTTCTCCGGAACGAATGATTACAAAATGTCCGGCTTTACGTGAGCGGGCTATCAAAGGAGCTTCTACCTCCATCTTGACAACGTTGGCTGAAAAATACTCTTTGCTTACAATTTTAAACATAGATGATTAAGTTGATTTAAAGTATTGATTGATTAGTGAGTAAGGTTTTTAAAGATAGTCTTTTATTTATTCAAACAGACTTTTGTCCCGAATAAGCATCAGAATAGCCGAGTGAGGAACGATGAAGTATTTTTCATCATCGAAGCTTATTTCATACGTCATGTTTTGTAGATAGATGGCAAGGTCACCTTCTTTGGCTTGTAAAGGCAGATAGCGCACTTCATCCCCTTCGCTTCTTTTCCAGACTTCTGTTTCGTCTGTTTGCGAGGGAAGTGGATAGCCCGGACCGGCTTTGACGATGTATCCGCTTTGTATTTTTTCACCTTCTTGAACACTGGGTGGAAGATATAGACCCGATTTAGTTTGACTTTGTGGGTTTTTAGGCTTCACAAGCACTTTGTCTCCAATCATGAGGAATGAATCAAGATCGGATTTGTCCATAGTTAACTGCATAGCGATAAATTGCTTTTTTTGTTCAGACAAATCTACACAAAAAAGATGACGATGCAGTTATGTGTTGTAAAAAAGCTCTATCACAGATTCAAGCTTCTGAGGAACGAATGGAATTTAAATCGTTAATGCAGGGGTTTTCGATACAGCTTATTCACAACAAGGGCTATTGCTCCATCACCGGTTACGTTGCACGCCGTGCCAAAACTGTCAATGGCAATATATACTGCAATCATCAAGGCGATATCTGCTTCACCAAAGCCTAATATAGACTGTAAGGGAGCGATAGCAGCCATAATAGCCCCACCCGGTACGCCCGGTGCAGCAATCATGACTACTCCAAGCATGAATATTAATCCGAGAAAGAGTGGTAAGTCATGTGGATAGCCACTAATGACACAAATTGCCAATGCTGTTGCCGTAATTTTCAATGTGCTGCCTGCCAGGTGGATTGTGGCACATAGTGGAATGCAAAAGCCGGCTATGTCTTCGTCAACTCCATTTTTTAATGTTTGTCTCAGCGTAACGGGAATCGTTGCTGCCGAAGAGGATGTGCCTAGTGCTGTGGCATAAGCCGGAAGCATGGTCCAAAGTAGTTTGAAAGGGTTTCGTTTGACGATTGTACCTGCCGCTATATATTGAATCAGTAAGAGTAGAATGTGCAAAACGAAAATAACAGCGATGACTTTTCCAAATACTGAAATGATGCCAAAAGCCGTTCCGGAGCTACTCATATTAAGGAATATGCCAAATATATGTAGAGGAAGTAGAGGGATAATCACTTGTGAAATGACCATCTCTATAATTTCTTTTAAATCGTAGAGTAGGAGTTTGATGGTTTGTCCACCTTTTTTTGAAGCCGACACACCCAGCCCCAACATAAAGGCCAGTACCAATGCCGTCATCACGCCAAACAAAGGAGGTATTTCGATGGAGAAATAGGCGGTCAGCATACCTTCTTCCGGATTGATCAGCGTGTTTCCGGCTGTTTGCGTACCTATATCAATGAGCGGAAAGACTGCCGAAGAAGAGAGATATGCCAGCAATCCGGAAAAGATGGTCGATCCGTACGCGATTAGCAAAGTGATGCCTAAGAGTTTCCCGGCACGATTGCCTAAATCGGCGATTCCACTGGCTACCAGCCCTAAGATGATTAAGGGGATACAAAATGAAAGAAACTCAGCAAACAGGCTGTTGAATGTTACAAAAACGCGTGAAAGCCATTCCGGAAAGATAGTGCCTAGCAGTAATCCTAAGAGGATGGCTATTCCCACTCTTAGCAATAACGGAATTTTGTGTAGTTTCATGGATGATGGTATGGTTAGGATGATGGCTAAAGTGCTTTCGAAAAACGCTTGCCGCTATCTGACGTAAGTAATTTATCGAACGAGGCGGCTACGTTTCGTACAAATGGATGAGCGCCCGGAAGCATGTGAAGTTGGTGGTCATCAAAGGCAATCAACCCATCTTCAGCAAAGCCGTTTAAGGCTTGAAGGTGGTAGCGTATGGAGCCTTTTACTTCATCAGCCGTAATTCGGAAGCGGTCGGCTATTTCTTGCCAGTTGATTTGGTAGTTACACATCAGTTCGGTGATTACTTCACGGGTGATTCTTTGTTCTCTGGATAGCTCGTAGCCTTTAAATACCGGAAGTTCATTTTGTTCAAGCTGGCGAATATAAGTCGCTATATCTTTCGTGTTTTGTATATATGAATTAGCTAGCTGACTGATGCCGGTGATACCGAAAGCATATACTTGTCCGGTCGTTCTTCGTGTGCAGTAGCCTTGAAAGTTTCGGTGTAGTTTTTTATTGCGCGACGCCTCATGTAGTTCATCTGTCGGTAGCACAAAATGATCCAGTCCTACCGTTTCATATCCGGCCTCTGTGAGTATGTTTGCAGCCACTCGGTACATTTCGTTCTTTTCGGTCGTAGGGGGAAGCCCTATCTTTTCCAGAATTTTCTGCTTTTCATTTACCCAAGGTACGTGTGCATACGAGAAGGTTACTACACGATCGGGATGGATTGTGAGCACTTTCTCCATCGTTTCTTTGAATGAGTCAACTGTTTGTAATGGCAGACCGTAAATGAAATCCATATTAATAGGTATCTGTCGTTCACGCAGAATATCAACTACTTGCTCCAACGGTAAGCGAGGGGGCTTTCGGTTGGAAGCCTCCAACACCTCTTCGTTGAAATCCTGCACACCGATGCTGATTCTGTTAAACCCGACATCAATCAATTCGTGCCAATGCTTTTCATCCAGATAGCCCGGATGGCATTCGATGGCTATTTCCGGGTTTTCAATAGTGTCAAATTCGTTCAGGAAAAGGTTATTGAGTTCTTTCAGCAGATGCGCCGGGAGTGCACTGGGCGTGCCTCCACCATAGTGTATTTGTGAAATTTTTCTTTTTCTATCCAATAAAGGAAGGAGCAGGGATATCTCTTTTTTCAAAGCACGGATATATTGTTCTGTGTATTCCCGTCCTTGAAATAGCTGGGCATTACAACCACAATAATGGCATAGGCGAAAGCAGAAAGGGATATGCATATAAATTGAAATATGCTGCGGATTCTCCTCGTTAGA
Source organism: uncultured Parabacteroides sp. (assembly GCA_964610765.1). Lineage (GTDB taxonomy): Bacteria > Bacteroidota > Bacteroidia > Bacteroidales > Tannerellaceae > CAZSWS01. The sequence continues at coordinate 15,458 of CAZSWS010000047.1, read as the reverse complement.
TGCCTGTACAATTTGTTGGTACTGGTCGGACGTAAAACCTTCGTGAAAGAAGTTAGCCGGTGGATAACTGGTATATCTAGGAACAGGAACACTGTATTTCTGAATCAATTGATCGTTCATGAGCTTTGGTTTATCGAGTAGCAAAATTAAGCAAACAATATTGCCGAATCAATCCCTAAAGGTAGTGAAAAAGTAGTAAGTTTAGAGGCATAAGTATAAAGGTGAAAGTGGAAAGGGAAAAGGTGAAAGTATAAAGAGAAAAGTCTCGTAGCTAGTCATTCCGCACTCCGATGCGGAATCGCACTAGAAGCGGCAGTGATGAATAGCTGGTTGATAACACCGAAAATGGCAGATACCCATATTGAATACGTACGGCAACTTTGTTACCTCTGCCAACATATCATTCGTAAGGGCTATTATTTATGCGTTTATTGGTTAGTAATCTTTTAGTTCGGAGTGTTTTAAAAAAAGTTTTGTTTAACTTCACCGTGAGAATGTAATTAAGATGACCACTAGACACGAACTTGTTCGTTGGCTTTGCGGAACGCTATCTTCATTGTGAATATATCTTGGTGATTGATGTGATTGGGTGTAATTGTTTTAGTAATCAAGGTGTATGTATTTTAATTAAAGAATGTATGGGAAATATAGAAGAGAAAAACAATTTTACATATGATTGCCTGGTGATAGGAGCCGGTATCAGTGGAGTTTCCTTTGCGGCACAATTGAGTCGTCAAGGTCAGCGGGTTTTACTATTGGAAAAAAATGAACGGATTGGCGGGCAAATACATAGTGCCCAGAGTACGCTTGCAGACGATTTTTGGCTGGAAATGGGGGCGCATACGTGTTATAACTCCTATACGCGTTTGCTTCGATTGGCTGATGAACTAGGCATTGGGGGAGAAGCTATTGCATTGGGCAGAGGGGGTTATGTGGCTTACTCCAAAGACAAAATCAAAAGTTTACCTACTCAGGTTTCCTATATTCCTTTTTTTACCCATTTTTTGAACTATTTCCGAGCAGACCGAACCGGTAAGACTGTGCGCGAGTTCTTTTCTCCGATTGTAGCTCCTGTCAACTATGAACGGATATTTTCGAAAGCATTCCGAGCAGTGATTTGTCAGCCGGCTGATGATTATCCGGCTGAACTGTTCCTGAAGAAACGAGCCGGTAGAAATGAATCTTTTCCCCGTAAATATAGTTTTCCGGGTGGGATATCCTCGTTGTTACAACAGCTGGTTGAGCGTTCGGGCACTTCTGTCGCTTATGGTGTTGAGGTGGTCCATATTTCCGCTGCCTCTGAAGCGGGTTTTGAGATAAAAACCGCAGATGGAACGATCTATACGACTCAACGTGTAGCGTTGGCTACCGATCCACGAACGGCTTCTGTATTGTTGCAAACGATTGAGCCTGGCTTTTCCCGGCTATTAGAAGAAGTTAAAATGGCGGTACTCTCCACAATCGGTGTGGTGGTTCGTAAAGAAGCCACTCCGATAAAACATTTGGCCGGTATCATTCCGGCAACCGATGCCTTTATGTCGGTCGTATCGCGTGATTTACTTCCTCACGATACATATCGTGGGTTTGCTTTTCACTTTATGGAACCGGATGTTTCGTTTGAAAATAAACAGGAATTAATTACCCGTGTATTACAGGTGAAGAAAGAAGATATATTAGAAACTCACCATTTGAAGCATGTCTTACCCGCTTTGCGTTTAGATAATGTGGGGTTAATTGAACGACTAGATAAGGTGCGTAGTCGAGAAGATATTTATTTGATTGGCAATTATTTTTATGGCTTGTCGTTGGAAGACTGTGTAAATCGTGCCGATGATGAAGTCGCACGCTACGCATAAATACCCTGTATTTTTGTAGCCTCACGTGCGACTTTTAGATTTTACTCTTGAATTTTATCGTTGGCTTGTTTTGATAGCACCTCGGAAGAAACCGATAGATTCGGCTATTCCTGAAAAGGGGTTGTCCATGTTTCGCTCATGTTCGAGGCTGCATACTCCTGTATATCCTACCTTACGTAAAGCGGCTACAAAAGCTTTGAAGTCAATGATTCCACGTCCTATTTCGACTGAGTATCCGGCTTTCTCTGCTGCCGTTACGTCTTTTATATGGATGTCAAAAACGCGTTTGTGATATTTCTTCAAGGCAGCTGACGGGTCTTTGCCATTTCTGAGGTTATGGCCAATATCCAAGCACATACCGATACGTGGGTCTAAGTCTTTCGTATGCTTCCAAACATCGTCCGCATCGGGGTATAATTCCATGTCCGGTCCGTGTAGGTGGATGGCATAATGGAAGTCGTATTCTTTTACTTTTTGATCGACGTAAGGGAGTAAATCGACATTGGGAACTCCCACAATCAGCTTGACGCCTACACGTTTGGCGTATTCAAACGCTCTGTCTATCTCTTCTTTAGAGCGCATATAGATAGGACCTACGGCATATCCGGTGACGCCTTTCGCTTTCAGCTTGGCATGAAAGGCAGCAATTTGCTCGTCGGTACTGTTAAAAGGCAGGTGAAAATCTTTAATGCACAGGTAATGAACATCTGTTTTCTCCATGGTTTCCAATGTTTTGTCTAAATCAAACTTATGGAATGTATAACCCGCCATACCCACTTTGAACTTTTCTTTCGTTTCCGGCGCAGGCTGAGGAGACGGTCGGTTTTGTGCGAAAGCAGTGCATAAGGCTATAGAAGCTATGCATAAGGAAAGTAGTAATTTTTTCATGATGGTTAAGTTTAGGGGAAATTGAGTGACAACTTCCGGGTTTATGTATTGATTCTGATGTAAAGAAAACAAATATTGAGCATATAAACCAGCTTTTTTATGCTTTTTGTGCGCACACACCATGAAATAGTTCTTGATTAGAGGAAAACTGCTGCTGTGTCTCTTCTTATTTAACTGCTTTTGTATTGGGTGGAATATTCGAAACGCTTCGCTGGATTTTTAAGAAGTAGTAGAGGTTTCGCATCCGGTTTAACTGTTAATAATGTGCAAAAACGTGTCGGGTTTTGAAATTGACTAGTAGTCATTTTATTTTCACTGCGAATAATTGTTAATACCTCTTGACTCTATGAGGAAGCCATCGTAAATTTATGGTTCAACAAATAAAAAGGAAAGATGAAAATACTTCATATACATAGAAAATATAGCGAGAGACAAGTTGAGCATAGGCAATCGAAATACTACGCGAAGAGTTATGCTACATAGTCGGTGTCCGATGATGTTGAGGCGTTCCGGATGCGTCTTAACCCGGTCTTTCTCCATCCGGCTGAATATTGTTCTCCCTTTAATTAGGATATCTGTAATCGATCGGACGAATCGCATGTAAGCAACTTCTTTATCTCGTCAACCACTCAAAGGAGGGTTATAGCTACCACGCAGTAGTTGTAACCCTCCTTTTTTATGCCCAAAAACGGCTGTTTTTCGACTAAATTCAATAGGGACATTTTCAAAAAAGGCTATATTGACTTTATAAAAAGGCTATAGTCTTTTACTAAAAACTCTATACCGATTTTTAAAAGCCCCTTTTTTTACTCAAAATCCATACTAAAAGCTGTTTTACCCTTTCTAGCTTTTTTTTGGCAGCTAGTTATCTTTTAATAATCTATAATAATCTTTAATTTCGAGAGGCTGAAACTGTAAACGTACTTCCAAAAAGTCGGGTTTTAACAGTTTATTATAAGTATGTTTATAATAAATAGGTGTTTCTATTACTTATTTCTATTAACCTGACAGCCATGATGGTTAAGGAAGGTGCTAAGCAAGTGCTGTTTATGAACGGTCGGTCGGATAAAGACGTCCTTGGTAGGTGTCTCGTTCGGTTAGTCGACGGATGACTTTATCTGTAAACACATGATTCTTGATGCCCCAATCAGGAGCAATCAGCAGTTCTTTGGGTGATTGTGAAACAAATCGGTCGACATGCAAATCGGGACGAAGATGTTCGAGGAAATCTACAACCAGTTCGATGTATTCATCGGCACTATACAGTTGGAAGTTTTCCGGTGTAGCGGCATATTCGCGAGCCATGACTGTCCCACGAATAAGTTGTAATTGGTGCAATTTGATAGAAAGGAGAGGTAGACGGGAAATCTCTTGAGCCGATTGTAAAATATCGCTACGTGATTCACCGGGAAGTCCAAGAATGAGGTGTGCTCCACAGGGAATATGTCGGTTGACTGTGCGATGAATCGCATCCACGGCGTCCTCAAAGGTGTGTCCACGGTTAATAGCTTCGAGCGTTCGGTTGTGTACTGACTCAACCCCATATTCGATAAAAATGAATTTTTCTTGTTGCAGGCGAGCCAGTTCGTCCAACAATTCATCCGAAACGCAATCGGGGCGAGTACCAATAATTAACCCCTCAACGCCCGGATATCGCAAAGCCTCTTCATACAGCTCAAGAAGTTTTTTTGTTTCTCCATACGTATTGGTGTAGGCTTGAAAATAAGCCAGATAGCGCATAGATGGGTATTTGTGAGCAAAGAAACGAATGCCTTCTTCCAGTTGGGTGGTAACGGTATCTCCACGCAGACTGTATGCCGGGCTAAACGTTTGGTTGTTGCAATAGGTACATCCGCCACGTCCTTTACTCCCGTCTCGGTTGGGGCAAGTGAACCCGGCGTGCAACGATATTTTTTGCACTTTAAAGGGAAATTGCTGCCGGAGGTAGTCACTGAAATCGGCGTATCTTTTTTCTTTTTTCACTGCACAAAGGTACAATTTCTTTGTTTCAACCATTTAGCCGCTTCTGGTAAAAAGTGACGTGCTCTTTAAAGACGTTTTGATTGGTTTTTCATCGCTTGGCTCATTAAATCCAGATTATTTATTTAAGTTTGTGGCTATTAAAATCTAAAAATATACCCATCATATGAAACGAATCGTTGTTTTAATCTTTTCAGTTTATTTAGCTCTAGGGTCAGTCATGGCTCAAAACGGGACAAAACGTGTAGAACTTTCAGATGTTACAGCCGGACGTTTTGGTCAGCGTACGGCGATTGGCGACTTACGCTCACGCCCGGATGGTGAGCACTATACGCAAATGAATGCAGAGCGAAATAAGGTGATAGCCTATTCATACCGTACCGGAATGCCGGTAGATACCCTGTTTGATGCTAAACGAGCCAAGGAATGTACGTTTGATACGTTCGACGGTTACATGATTAGTAGCACCGGACATCGAATCGTGGTATGGAGAGAAACAGAATCAATCTATCGTCGTTCGTGGAAAGCCGTGATGTACGATTATGATGTACGACGAAACTTTATACAGCCGTTGTCGAACACCGAAGGGAAACAACGAATTCCGACCTTTTCGCCTGACGGACGCATGTGTGCCTATGTGAAAGAAGATAATAATATTTGGTTGAGAAAGTTTGATTTCGATACGGAGGTGCAGGTTACTAAAGACGGTATTCCGGATAGCATCTTGAACGGAACGACCGACTGGGTATATGAAGAAGAGTTTGCTACTACCAATTTAATGGCTTGGTCGCCTGAAAGTGATATATTGACCTGGGTGCGTACGGACGAAAGTAAAGTGCTAAAATACGATATGCAAACGTATGGAAATACTTACTATCCCGGTGTGTATAGCTTTAAATATCCTAAAGTGGGTGAAGTGAACTCGGTAGTCACGCTTCATTCATACGATGTGCAAACGAAAGATATTAAACGCTTAAGCTTGCCGGAAGGAAGCGATTATTATATACCTCGTATGCGCTTTACGACCAAGAACGATCAATTGGCGGTGATGACCTTGAACCGCGAGCAGAATAACTTCAATATGTTCTATATGAATCCTCGTAGTGGGGTGTCAAAGCTGATTCTGAATGAATCCAGCAAGTATTATGTAGACTATGGTTTGTTTGACGACATTGTGTTTACGACAGATGGCTTTACCTATGTCAGTGAAAAAGACGGATACAAACATATTTATTTGTATTCGCCTACCGGTGTTCTTCAGCGTCAGGTGACTTCCGGGAATTGGGATGTAACACGCCTGTATGGCTACGATGTGAAAACGAAAGATGTTTATTATGAATCGGCAGAGGAGAGTCCTATCCGCCGTTCGGTTTATAAAATCGATGTGAAAGGGCGTAAGACAAAACTATCTAAAGAAGAAGGAACAAATTCGGCACGTTTCAGCGAAAACTTTGCTTATTATATCAATACGTACTCCAGTGAGCATACACCTGCATTGATTACGGTGAATGAAACGAAAAGCGGAAAAGTGTTGCGTACCTTGCGAGATAATGCAGAACTAAAAACAACATTGGCAAGCTATCGCTTCTCTCCGAAAGAATTTATGACTGTTGAGACAACATCCGGTCAAAAACTGAATGCATGGATGTTGAAACCTTCCAATTTTGATTCTAAACGAAAATATCCGGTGTTGATGATACAATACAGTGGTCCTGACTCGCAACAAGTGCTGGATAGGTATTCATTTGGCTGGGAATATTACTTGGCAGAGAATGACATCATTGTTGTTTCGGTAGATGGTCGAGGTACAGGAGCACGCGGCGAAGAGTTTCGCAAATGCACCTATATGCGTATGGGCGATTTAGAATCAATCGACCAAATTGAAGCAGCTCAGGCATTGGCTAAACTGCCGTATGTGGATGGCAAGCGGATGGCAATTTGGGGATGGAGTTTTGGCGGATACAATACGTTGATGGCTATGAGTCGTGGTAATGGCACATTCAAAGCGGGTATTGCCGTAGCACCTCCTACAGATTGGAGATATTACGATACGATTTATACCGAACGATATATGCGTACTTCACAGGAAAATGCACGTGGCTATGACGAAACTTCACCTATTAAATTAGCTGCTGACCTGCAAGGAAAACTATTGCTGGTGCATGGTACGGCTGATGATAACGTGCATGTGAAACAAACGCTGGATTATGCAGAAGCTTTGGTACAGGCCGGAAAGCAATTTGATATGCATCTGTATAAAGATAGAGATCATAGTATTTATGGTGGAAACACACGTTTACACCTTTATACGAAAATGAGTATGTTCTTGTTTAATAACCTATAATCAGATGGCTGAACGGGTACGCAAGCCGGAATGGTTGAAAGTCCGGCTACGTGGGAATGAGGCTTTTTCGCGAACCAAACGAATTGTAGAATCGCATGGGTTGCATACCATTTGCACAAGTGGGAAATGCCCCAATTTAGGAGAGTGCTGGGGATGCGGAACAGCTACCTTGATGATTGCCGGGGAGATATGTACACGCTCTTGTCGGTTTTGCAATACGCTGACCGGTAAGCCGCTGCCACTTGACGCTAACGAGCCTACACGAGTGGCTGAAAGTATCCGACTGATGCAGCTGAAGCATGCTGTAATTACTTCGGTAGATCGAGATGATTTGCCGGATTTAGGAGCGGAGCATTGGGCGCAAACCATCCGGGAAATTAAGCGTTTAAATCCTGAGACAACGATAGAAGTGTTGATACCGGATTTTCAAGGTCGCATGGATTTGGTAGATGTTGTGATTCGGGAGAAGCCGGAAACCATTGCCCACAACATGGAAACTATCCGCCGATTGACGCCCGAGGTGCGTAGTGCTGCTAAATACGAGGTGAGTCTTTCGGTACTGAAACATATTGCTGAAAGTGGTGTGATAGCTAAAACAGGTATTATGCTGGGACTGGGTGAACGACCTGAAGAAGTGAATGAGTTGATGAAGGATGTCTATGATGCCGGCGTATCTGTGCTGACAATTGGGCAATACTTGCAACCTTCCCGAAAAAATATTCCGGTGGTCGAATATGTTCATCCGGATCAGTTTGACCGCTATCGGGATGAAGGACTTGCTTTGGGACTTCGTTATGTAGAATCTGCCCCATTGGTTCGCTCATCCTATCGTTCCACTCACTACGAACTTTAGTGCTAACTGTCACGTTGCTAGTTCCTTCCTTTTTTTGTTGGCTGCTGTCTGCAACTTTCTTTTTCTGTTATTGTTTTATTGATAGAGTCCATAGGGAATAAGCATGGCAGAAGTAATGAGACTAGACGCAAAAAAACATAAAAAAGGTAAGTTGGGTATATCCAATCAGATGGTTGGGGTATTGCCTGTGCTCTTGTTTATGTTGCTCACCAGCTACTTTTCGTATGTGATTTCTTTCATCTTAGCTGCCATCTTTTGTGTGGTAAGTATTTCGCTCTTTTTCTTATTTAAAGATCGCTTTTTTCAATTCATGCTTTTCCCCAGTGCCACAGCATTGATTATGTATTCTGTGTTGATGGTTCTGGAACTTGAACCTATTTTATTTATTTACTCACCGTTGCTTATTGAACTGCTATTGGTTATATCCTTGAGTTTGTTCATTTTGATGAAGCGCCCTATCATGAAGAGAATCAGACTTTCTATGAGCCAATCAACCCGAAAAGCTCACCTTAGACTGTCTATTTCAGAGTTTTTTTATATAGCTCCCATCTTACAGAATTTATATACGATCCATCTTTTCTCGGTGCTCATTTTTACAATTATGCCTGATTCAATGAAGAATATTCATTTCGAATACATTTTTGTACATGATTTTGGCATTCTGATTGGACTTGGTTTACTTTTCTATGAGCATATCCGATTGAAAATTCTAAGTGGGACGCTCAGAAAAGAAACATGGCTGCCGGTGTTGAATGAGCAAGGACAGGTAGTGGGGCGCATTGCCCAATCCATAAGTATGCGATTGTCAGGAGGGCGATTTCGCCATCCGGTTGTGCGTGTAGCCGTATTGTATGATGGAAAAGTGTACTTGACAAAACGTGGAAAAGAAGAGCGTGTATGTCCGGAAATGCTGGATTTTCCTATACGTTTTTTTATTCCGTATAAAAAAACAGTTGAGCAGGCATTAAAAGAAAGAATTGATTCGTTGTTTAATGGAGTAGAACTGCACCCTCGTTTTTTGATTCGCTATTCAGATGAGGATGAAAATGCAAAAGTTCTTGTTTCGTTGCATGTCTTAAATATCCAAACCGAAGAACAGTTTCAACAACTTAAAAAGCAGATGGATGGAAAGCTATGGACAGTTAAGCAGATCGAAGAAGAACTTGGTGGGAACCTGTTTAGTAAGTATTTTCTACATGAATTTCCCTATTTGCAGTCGACTGTCTTGATTGCTGAACAATATGCATGTCAGCGTGTGTCAATGAGAAGCTAGTTGGGAGAAGTGTTTCGGATTCTTTTCTAGCGATTTCCTAGTTCAATGACTTCCATATCTTTAATGTTTCCTGCATCTATCGTAAATCGAAGCAAGGTGCGCACTTGATGAAAACCACTGATTCCTGCTGCTCCGGGATTGACGTGTAGGCATTCGAGTCTTTTATCATAGATTACTTTCAGGATGTGTGAATGACCCGCAACAAATAAATCCGGTTTATATTCAGCGAGTAAAGGGCGTATGGCTGGTTCATATCTCCCGGGATAACCTCCAATATGTGTCATAAGTACCTTGACTCCTTCGATGGTGAATTGCTGTACTTTAGGGAAGAGCATTCGTAAGCCTTGTCCGTCAATATTGCCATATACAGCTCGTAGAGGTTTGATCGTACGCAGTTGCTCTACTAACTTTTCTGAACCTATATCGCCCGCATGCCATATCTCATCGCAAGATGAAAAATAATCGACATACTTCTCGTCCCAATATCCGTGTGTGTCTGATAGTAGTCCTATTTTATACATGCTTTTTGTCTTTTCTTCTTTTGTCAGCCATGTAAAAGCGTAGCTCACCATAGCTAAATTCAGTCGCAGCTTGCTTTATGGTTGATAATGGCTGGTTAAGTGGAACCTTTTGTAGTTTTTTATGGAGTTGCATGTAGCGATCTGCCTGTATGAGTTCAGTGGCAGTCACCTCTCCTGCAATAATTGCTTTTTCTAAATGACTTTCAATGGTGCTGACTGCCATACTTCGTTCTTGTGCGATGCCCCCTATGTCTAATCCTGTTCGAAAAAGCTCTAAAGTGATTCGGGCTGAGGCACCTCTTTCAGTCTTAGCCTTTTGAGCTTTTTTAGGCGTTTCTTCGATAGAGATGTCCTCTTCTTCGGATGCTTGTAAATCAAGCTCCTGAGTTAGTTTTAAGTTGCCAAAGCGGATTGTTTCCATCTTATTTAGAAAGGTGCTGATGTTGTCGCGGTATCCTTTGGCTTTGCGGATATATTGCTTGACTCTGGGCTTACGTTCTGTAAGAAGAATATGCCTGTTTAGGGGAGATAGAATGTTGTCATTAATCTCTTTATGGAAATAAATAACCGCTTTCTGTGTACGTTCTTTCAAATATGCTAAGCCTTCCTTGCTTAGAAAGTTGGGGGAGGAAGTAATCTTTCCTATTTCCTGACGAAACTTACGAGCCACGTCTTCTTGCTGTATGGCTAGCTCTCGTAATGTTTCGGCAAGTAGCAGGGTTTCTCCTTTTTGTGGGAACTCTTTTTCTTGAATAAGTTCTATCCAACCGTTTAGGCTATGAATAATGGGCAGCCAGTTGAATACTTGTTTCATGCGGTCGGCACAGTAGGCTGTTTTCTCTTTAGATAGAATATCCAGTATGTCTTCGATGCTTGTTTCTTGGGTAGAAAAGGCTGACACTAGTGGATTGCTCTCGATGCAGCTGGGTGTAATGGGTGAAGAAAGTAATAGCCCGTCTAACGACCGACAACGACTGAGTGCTACATATACTTGTCCGGCAGCAAAAGCCTGCTGCACGTCAACAATCACATGGTCGAATGTTAGTCCTTGGCTTTTATGTACTGTGATGGCCCAGGCTAATCGTAGTGGATACTGTGTGTAGGTGCCAATCTCTTCTTCTTTTATTTCTCCGGTATCTGCATTTAGTGAATAGCGGATGTTTTTCCATGATTCAGGTGCTACCCGTACGTAACTGCCGTCGTGGCAGCGAACCATAATCAGGTCATTGCTCAAAGACTCAACCACGCCTGTTTTCCCATTGTAATACGCCTGCTTTTCGCTGGTGTCATTTTTAGTGAACATGACGCGTGCACCTTGTTTGAGGTATAGTTCTTTATCTGTAGGCAGAGCATGTTCGGAGAAGTCGCCGGTTTGTTTACCTACGAATAAGTATTCTTTCTCTTTTAAGCGAGCGAGTTCTTCTTTATTGATACGGTCTACTTTGTAATTATGGGTAGAAAGTACAATGTGTTGTGGGTGTTGCGCTAGACTGTCGTGTGTAAACTGTTTATTGAGTATGGCTAAGTCGGCCGATGTGGCTTGATTGATGCGTATGCGGTTTAGCAAATTAATAAAGACTTCTTCCTCCTGGCGATAAATCTTTTTAAGATGAATATGTACAAGTTCGTATCCGTTCATTGCATGAGCATGAAAGAAGAATGGAGACTCATAATAAGGTTTGAGTCTTTCTTCATCCTGCTCTTGAAGTACGGGTGGAAGTTGATAGAGATCGCCGATAAATAGCATTTGAACACCTCCGAAAGGAAGCGGAATGTTGCGAAATCGGCGCAGAATCGCATCAATTGCATCCAACATGTCTGCCCGAAGCATACTGACTTCGTCAATGATGAGGAGCTCCAGTTCGCGTAGCAAGTTGATCTTGCTTCTATGGAAGCGCACATGATGGTTGAGGATTTTATGCCCCTCGTAGTTGGGTGTATATGGTTCGAAGGGAAGCTGAAAGAGTGAATGGAGCGTAACTCCTCCGGCATTGATAGCAGCTATACCGGTGGGGGCGGCTACAATCAGCCGCTTATCGGCATTTGCTTGAATAAATTTAAGGAAAGTAGTCTTTCCCGTTCCGGCATTACCGGACAAAAAAGCAGAGCGTGATGTGTTCATAATCACGTCTGCTGCAAGTTTGAATGGTTCGTTACTGGCGTCGTACATAATTTGTCACTTTTAGTAGACGCCTCGATTTGTTTATCTTAGCGCCTTTTTTTTCTCCAAGGAGCAGCATTGTCAGAAGGCTCCGCTCGGTTGAAGTTTAGTCGGTTCTTTTTGTTACCACCTCTAGGACCACGTTCTTTGGCTCCTTCTCCTTTCTTTGCTTGTGCAGGCTCGACAGAAATGCGTCTGCCGTCAATTTCATAGCCATTCATGCTTTTCATCACACGGTTGGCTTCTCGCTCTTCTACTTCAAAGAAAGAGAACGTATCACGTAGGTCTATCTTTCCAATGCCTATCCGACCCGGTACGCAAAGGTTGACTAGTTCAATGAGTTGATTAGGGAAGAGACCATCTTTTTTTCCGAAATTGAGGAAGAAGCGAACATATCCTTTTTCAGCTTCATAGCTACGTCCTTTCTTTTCAAATTTGTCTTTGCGCTCTTCTTTTCTCGCAGTCTTTTCGTCAACAATGCTTATCTCTTCAGCTCCTTTATAATAATCGATTAGGCGGTTGAACTCCAAAGATACTAAACGTTTGATGATATCTTCTTTTCCCAACCAGTCTAATTTGCGGAAGATGGCCGGCATAATATCTTTGATTTCTTCTTCATCAACTTTCACCTTTTCAATTTTGTCGGCTAAGTTGAATAATTGTTTCTCACAAATCTTTTCGCCCGAAGGAATGGTGCCTTTCTCAAACTCTTTATTGAGGGTGCGGCTAATCTCACGGATTTTTCCTTTTTCTCTGATATGGCAGATGGAAATAGAAATACCTGTTTTCCCGGCACGTCCGGTACGTCCGCTTCGGTGTGTATATGATTCGATTTCGTCGGGCAGTCCGTAGTTGATAATGTGTGTCAAGTCATCTACGTCAAGTCCTCGAGCAGCTACGTCGGTAGCTACCAGCAACTGGAGGTTGCGGATGCGGAATCGTTGCATCACATAGTCTCTTTGTGCCTGGCTTAATTCTCCATGCAATGAGTCAGCATTGTAACCGTCTTTAATCAGGTTGTCTGCAATTTCTTGTGTCTCTTTTCGTGTGCGACAGAAAATAATACCGTAAATATTGGGGTAATAATCGACCAAACGTTTCAGCGCTAGATATTTGTCGCGTGCCTGTACCATGAAGTAGATGTGGCGGATATTCTCATTGCCTTCATTCTTGTTTCCAATCACGATTTCTTTCGGATTCTTCATGTACTGACGCGTAATGCTGGCTATTCCTTTGGGCATAGTTGCCGAGAATAGTAGCATATTGCGTGTTTCAGGCACTTGGGCTAATATAGCATTGATGCTGTCTGAGAAACCCATGTTCAGCATTTCATCAGCCTCATCCAATACGACATTGTCAACTTTGCTTAAGTCGACGGTCTTTCTATCTAGTAAATCTAATAAGCGTCCGGGAGTTGCCACCACTACATGTACTCCGTTTTTAAGTGCACGTATTTGGCTTTCAATGCTTGAGCCTCCATATACAGGAAGCACTTTTACGCCATCCATGTATTTAGAATAGTCGTTGAGGTCTCCGGCAATTTGGAGACAAAGCTCTCTGGTTGGGCATAAAATTAATGCTTGTGGTTGTCGTGTTTTGCTATTTATTTTTTGCAGAATAGGTAGCCCAAAAGCTGCGGTTTTACCTGTTCCTGTCTGTGCTAATGCAATAACGTCGTTTTCTTCGCCAAGTAAATAAGGAATCACTTCTTCTTGTACCGGCATTGGGGATGCGTACCCCATTTCTTGGATTGCGTGGAGTAGTTCCGATGCAATTCCTAACTCTTCAAATGTTCTCAAAATTGTTTTCGTATAAAATGTGGCGCAAAGTTAGTCATAAATAATGAAAATTAGCGACTTGCGTCTTAAAATACATTTAAAAAATCTATCTGAACATCGTAAAGAGATAGGGACGGGATGTGTGGGTTTAGTTGTTTTTGTAATGAGAGGCATATGACTTTGCAAACTCTTCAGATACCGAGTTGTGGATGGTTTGGCATACTTCCGTCGCAAAATCGATGCCATTTTGTATGATAGCACTCCAAGCCCCGGGCGTCAGTTTATCAAGATCGTCTTTTCGTATATCGTTCTTTATAAGTCCCCATATTACACCGGCATTGAAATTATCGCCGGCTCCAATCGTGCTGGTGGTTTCTGTTTCTGTGGTGGGTAGCTCTAGTCTTTCAGTTCCGTTGTACAGCAATACGTTTTCAACCCCTTGTGTAATGATGAGCTTTTTGTTGTAAAAGCGCATATGGTTTTGATAGATTGCGTCCGGGTCACTCTTGCTGTATAGATTATTGAAATCCTCCGTAGAGCCGCGAATGATATCGGCAAATTCGAAGTTCTCAATAAACGTAGGGACTAGTTTAATTGCTTCGTGCGCATGTGGTTTTCGGAAGTTTAAGTCATAGTATATCAGTGCTTTTCTATCTTTTGCATACTCCAATAATTCAACCACTCTTTCGCGTAAAGCCGGATTAAGTGCATAGTAAGAGGAGAGGATGAAGATGTCATCTTGTTCAATTGGAGGAAAGGCAACTTCAAGCCGCTCTTTCGGGTAATCTTTGTAGATAAGGAACTCCGCATTGTTCTCTTCATCTAAAAAAGCCATTGATACAGGGCTTTTCCCATCAGGGAAGGAATCAATATAGTCGGTTGGAATATTATTTTCGTGCATATAGGAGCGAATGATTTTTCCTATATGGTCGTTGCCTATTTCACTAATGAAAATAACCGGAATGTCTGCGCGTGCTAAAGATACCAGTCCATTGAGGACAGAACCTCCCGGGATAGCAGATATAGGTTGTCCGTTTTGAAAAACAACATCTAATAACGTCTCACCTATACCTATAACCTTTCTCATAGCTCTTCATGTTGGCTCTGCTCTCTGCTCTTTGAGCCTAGGTAGCCCCCATGATGTCGTTTGGCGTAATCTTTATTAGAGAAATTAATTTGCCTCATAGTTGCGACAACTAAAATGTCGCCCATCACAGTCATTACAGTGGTTGATGTAGTGGGAGTTAACCCAAGGGGACAGACCTCTTTAGGAGATCCGGTTAGCAGGCATACTGTGGCTGATTGTGCCAGTTCACTTTCAGCATTAGAGGTGATGACTATGAATTGCATGTTTGGTGCCAATCCTTTCGTTAGTTCTACTAACTCCAAGAGTTCGCGTGTTTTCCCTGAGTTGGATATGAGTAGCATGATATCGTTATCTCTCACAATGCCCAAATCGCCGTGTTGCGCTTCACTGGGATGAAGAAAGAAGGCCGGTGTGCCTGTCGAACTAAAGGTTGTCGCAATGTTCATGGCTATCTGTCCGGCTTTTCCCATGCCACTGATAATCAGTTTTCCTCCTCTTTCATGTACTTGTTCAACAATCAGTTCAACAGCTGATTGATAGCCGGAAGTTACCGGGATGTTGAGTACTGCATCTGCTTCTTGGCGTAGTATTGCCTCTATTTCATTTCTTTCCATACAAACAACGTTTCTTGTCTGAGTTTTCATTATTTAAAGCACAAAAATAGAGTTTTAAAATGATATATTCCTCTATTTGCTTTAAATAGGAAATTTGAGGTAC
>CAZSWS010000046.1:0-22995 GCA_964610765.1 uncultured Parabacteroides sp. | reverse complement strand
AATCGGACTATCTCATCCTTTGAAAGAATAGGGCGACTGCCAGTCAGCCCCTACAATCGTTTCATTAGATATAGCTGAGTATAGGGCATAACTTTCCCTCTTTCCTACTTTATATTTTTTCCTTTATCCCGTAGGGATTATATATGGGTAGAACCACATAACATATAGGGCTTGGAATGCCGTAGGTATTCAATAAGGAGAAAACACAAAGGAGAAGAGCATGGACTTTACATTCGGGGATTGTTTGATAGCATCAAACCAGCTATTGATGACCGCCGCGGCTGATGCGATTCCGTGTCGGAGCACGGAATGACAAGGAGAGGCACGGAATGACAAGGAGGGGTGTTTTCGTTAGATAGGAACGCAGAAATCTGAAAGAACATCTCAGCAAATGCATACAGCGAGTATCTAATTAGTATATAGGCATTTAGAAAATTCGATAGGGATAACTAAGCTTTCAACAGCCGTTAAAAGCTCTTTTGACGCTCGTCGAAAGAGCTTTTGACGTGGGTTGAAAGCTCTTCTAACAAGCGTTGAAACATGAGTTGTACGTATTCTTTTCATGAAATAGGTTTACACTTTCGCTGTATTCATCCTGTTCTACTTGTCTTTTGCTGCATGACGGAACGGTCTGCGTTTACATCGTGGATGCTTACATATTAAAGCAAGTTGCGATTAAAAACAACCTGTTTGTTTCTTTCTTCAGCATATACAGATATACAAAAGCCCCTTGTTTCGCATTTGAAACAAGGGGCTTTTGTATATCTTGGTAAATTGATTCTTACAGATTCAATTTGGAGCGGATGCCTTTAGGAATAGAGTTTTTATTCACACCTAAGGTTGTAGTTTTAGCTTGTACGAAGGCTTTAGAAACATACCATATTCCTTCATATTTACTAGCGGTTCCCCAAGAGTTTTTCACCATGTAATACTCTTTCCCGTTTTGGTCTTTGGCTATACCATAAATCAACATTAAGTGGTCGTCTGTAGTTTGATAGTTATCAAAACCCTCTTGACGTTCTTCTTGCGTTACTTCCGGTTCATTGATAGGACCTTCCAGCATTTTATTGATTTCAGCATCTCTTTGCGAGGTGTTCAAGCCAATCCATCTGGCCTGGTCAGACCCGGCTGCTTCCGGATTGTTCACATCAATCAACACACCAACACCGTTGCGGTTAAATCCTTTTTCACTTACGTCAGAGGCCCAAGCTACCGTATATCCACTGTTAATCGCATGATCAATCACTTCTGTCAGTTCTTGCACTTGTATGTTATATGAGGGACACCAACGCCAGTTGTCCGGTATTTCTACAGCAAAAGAAGTATAGAACGGATGATGTGTAAAAGAAGTTAGCGACACATAATCGTCATAGTTCAAGCCTAACGACTCAGAAAAGCTTTGGGGAGTATAGTTCTTTCCTTTATATTCAAAAGAAGTAGGAAGCTCGCCTAAATATGCATCTATAATTCCATTGTATGCCTTTTTCCATACAGGAGATAGTTTTTTATTGGGATTTGCCACAACACCTTCTACAAAGTTGGATGCAAGCTTCTCCATTTCACTGTGTACGTGCATATCTTCACCATATTCTAATCCTCGATATACTTCGTCAGGAACAATTCCGTAATGTTCCATCACATACGGTACATCTTGAAATACGCCTCCTTGTGCAAAACCTATTTTGCCATGCATGCGTACATATTTTTCAGCTTTATCTCTGTAAGAATGGTTGACGATAAACATTTCAGAAAGGTCATACTCGCCTTTACCTATACGAAGAAGTTCAGACTCAAAGAACCCTAACGCAGCATACGACCAACAAGTGCCTGCACGGTTTTGATTTTTCACCGGAGTTATTTTCAGTTCTTTTACCGGGGTGAATTCATACTTTTCATTTTGAGCTTGTGTTATACCAATCGCTGCTAACAACAAGATGCTAATTAAAGTAGCTTTTTTTCTCATGGTTGATTTTTTTGTTTATTTTTGATAGATAATAAATTAAGTTTTACTTTAGAACTGCAAAGATAACACGAAAAGTAGTTAAGCATAATCAATTATCACAAAACTTAATAGGCTTATATGCTTTTCAATTGGTGTACATATTCGCTACAAGCAGGTAAAACCGCTGCAAGACAATACTAGAAAGAACTAAAATATACATATATGAAAATTGCAATTATCGGCGCCGGCAACATGGGAGGTGCCATAGCTTTAGGCTTAGCAGAAGGTAAAATGATTCATCCTTCCGATATCACATGTGCAGATATATCGGAAAAAGTCAGAGAAGATATAAAAAGAAAAAATGCGCTCATCAATGTGACCAACAAAAACCGAGAGGCAGCCAAAGAGGCTGATGTCATTTTACTGAGTGTAAAACCCTGGTTCATAGAAAACGTTATCAGTGATATATCTGAAGTTATAGACTTTGACAATCAAATCATCGTATCCATAGCAGCAGGAATCACCCTGCCTGAACTGACCGAACTGCTTTTAAAAGAAAAAAGAAGCTACCAAGCAAGCATTCCAACCTTATTCAGAGCCATTCCGAATATCGCTGCTGAAGTTTCAGAAAGTATGACTTTCATATCCGAGTTTAACGCAACCGAAGAGCAAGTGGATATGGTCTCCCGGCTTTTTGCAGAAGTGGGTGACACCATGATTATTGATGAAAAACTGATTGGTGGGGCAACCGCCCTTGCTTCATGCGGAATCGCATTTGTCTTTAAATATATACGCGCAGCATCTGAAGCCGGTGTTGAATTAGGGTTTTATCCTAAGCAGGCTCAAACCATTGTGATGCAAACCATCAAAGGTGCTGTTGAGCTTCTTAAAGAGCTGGATATTCATCCTGAAGAGGCCATAGACAAGGTGACCACTCCCGGTGGAATTACGATTAAAGGCATCAACGAGCTTGACCATGCCGGATTCACTTCGGCCATTATTCGGGCTATCAAAGCCAGCAGTATATAGGCCTGACAAAAAGCTTGAAATCGCCTGCTGAAGTCGTGAGACTTCTTAAAATAACCCCTAGATAAACAAAAAGATATGCTAAAATGTATGTTCTTTTGTTGATTCGCTGATTAATTCACGTATTTTGTTTTTCTTTGCAGTTGATTTCATGAAAGAAGAATTGAACATTTATAGATGGTAATACCCATGTTAAGGATAAAGAAACTAATAATACTCAGTGTATTTATTTTCACTCAAATAACATTGTTTGCCCAAAACAACACGAACTCTCCCTACACACGCTACGGATATGGAGAAATAGCCGATCGCTCACTTGGAGCAGGAAGAGCCATGGGAGGACTTGGCGTAGGACTACGCATGCCTAATCAAATAAACCCGATGAACCCGGCATCTTATTCGGCCATGGACTCACTTACTTTCCTTTTTGACTTTGGAGTGATGGCACAGTTCTCTTGGTTTAAAGATGGTTTGGGTAAGAAACAAAATGACATGAATGGGAACATCGAATACTTAGCCATGCAGTTTCCTCTAGCAAAAGGCTTAGGCATGAGTGTTGGATTAATACCTTTTAGTCATGTCGGATATGACTTTATGGCCAAAGCCACCGACAATCCTTCTGCGAATGATCAACTCTACTATATCGAACGATATAAAGGGAATGGCAGCCTTTCTGAAATATATGCCGGTCTTGCCTATGACCTATGGAAAAAGAGGCTCTCGATAGGAGTAAACGTGGGGTATATGTTTGGAACACTTACACACTCCGGCGAGACAGACTCTATAGCCTCAACCGGTTCAGACAAAAACTATTGGAACAAAAGAATTAAAATCAATGATGTCAAATTTGACCTTGGCGTTCATTACACACATCCATTGAGCAAAACAGACAACCTCGTATTGGGAGCTGTTTTCTCTCCCGGAAAGAAAATGAATTCTGAATCGACCAATATCAGATGGGTAAATGTCGAATCGCAAGGAGACACCATCAAAAACCAAGGTTTTGAAATACCTAACTCTTTTGGATTCGGTGTATCATACAATCGGACAAATAAATTCACAGTTGGGGCTGACGTACAATTGCAGCAATGGAAAGACGCGAAGTTTTTTGACAAAAGCAATCAGTTTAAAAATAGAATGCGCGTAGCCTTAGGCGGTGAGTATATCCCGAACATGTACGAGAGGAACTATTTTAAACGCGTTAAATATAGAGCCGGATTGCACTATAGCAACTCATACCTAAAGGTAGACGCCAGAGATGCGATGAACAACGTGCAAAAAGGAAGCTATAAAGAGTATGGAGCTAGCCTGGGGCTAGGACTTCCTCTTGTAGACTATCGCTCTGTTATCAACTTCTCATTAGAATATGTAAAGGTCAAACCGGAATTGAAAGCCATGATTGACGAACAATACTTCAGAATTACACTCAATCTGACCTTTAATGAAATGTGGTTTAGAAAACGTAAACTTGACTAAAAGAGGGCTGAAACATGAACGTTCGTTTTCTTCGTAAAACGGTAACTATCAACAAAAGTGTACTTTTTCAAATTACATTCATCTTAATCACGCTTTTATCAGCTTGCCGCGAAGAGCAAAAAGAAATTGTATCAAACAAATTCAACCCGGATTCTTCTTACACTATGCGGACTACAGATGTTAGTTCGTTAATTTCAGACTCGGGCATCACACGCTACAAACTAATCACGAACGAATGGCTCTATTTCAGTAAAGCCAAAGACCCCTATATTCTTTTCCCGGACGGTATATACATTGAACAGTTTGACTCGCTATTTCAAACCGAAATGACTATAAAAGCTGATACCGCTTATTATTATGAAAAAAGGGAGTTTATAAAGCTGATTGGCAATGTAGATATCACCAATGTCAAAAAAGGGGAACGCATAGAAACCTCCTTACTCTATGTGGATCAAAAGCAAAAAGACCGAACTTTCTACTCTGATAGATTTATAAAAATAACCAAGTCAGAAGAGGGGATGATTACAACCGGGATAGGGTTTGAAGCCAATCAGAATATGGAAAAACACCGGATATTCAATCAACAGGGACAGTTTGAATATGAGGAAGAACCCAACGATAGTATACGATCAGCTGCGGCTGACTCGACCAAAAGTACGGTTGAGAAAATGACCCCTCAAAAGCAAAAACTAATACAAGACTCTTTGATTAGTCAACCACAACCATTAGAGCCAGATACTCCTATTGACAACACCAAGCTAAAAAGGCTTGCTGAACCGGTAGAGATTTTAGAAGAAGAACAGCCGGAATTAATTCCGGAAAAAACAGAGTAAATCAATTATGAGCATTTATCTCACCTACTTACTAATTTCACTAGGTTGTTTTGCACTGTTCGAAGCAATCAGGCATTCTTTTGTCCTTTCCGGACGCATCTGGTATCTATCTGCCGAAACAAACAAAGGCAGTATGCGTAAGATTTTAGATATATTCTATCAAAATGCCGTTCGTTTCACTAGTGTTATCAAAATCTGCATCATCACTTCTTTTCTGGTCTATATTTTCTCAGCGCTCACGTGGATAGAAACAGATCCGCTTTTTATACAAACAAACTTGTTGGAAAAGTCTGGTGTGATGCTTCTTCTTTCTCTGGGACTAGTAATCTTTGGACTCATCATTCCTCATTTAATCAGCAGTTTTTGCATCAAACAAGTGATGAACATTTTTTCTATTCCCCTGGTAGTTATCTATTTTATCTTATCTCCCCTAGCCGATCTATGGAATAAATCTCTTAACGTACTGGATCGTCTTTTCCATGTTAAGTCGCATACAGACTTTATCACAAAAGCTTTTTTTGACAAAGAAAGCTTTGACACGATTCTTCTTAAAAGTATGGATGACACGCAGCGTGATACGACAACTATTGAGAAAGATGTAAAAATCCTCCAAAACGCATTGGAGTTTTCAAATATCCGCCTCCGTGATTGTATTGTTCCCAGGACTGAGATAGTAGCAAGCGATAAAAATGTTCAGCTGAAGGAGCTCATCTCCATGTTTACTGAAACCGGTTTTTCTAAGATACTAATCTATGACGAAGACATTGATCACGTATTAGGCTATGTACACTCATCTGAGCTTTTCAACAATCCGGACAATTGGCTAGAGCACCTCAATGCTGTACCTATCGTTCCCGAAACGATGGCTGCCAAGAAATTAATGAAAACGCTTATGCAAACAAAGAAAAGCATGGCGGTGGTAGTAGATGAATTTGGAGGGACAGCCGGTATAGTAACACTGGAAGATTTAGTAGAAGAAATTTTCGGGGAAATTGAAGACGAACATGACCAGCCACAGCACATCGCAAAGAAAGTGGGAGATGATGAATATATTTTGTCCGGCCGGATAGAGATAGACACCCTGAATGAGACATTCGATTTAGACCTCCCTGAATCTGACGACTACGTTACTGTTGCCGGATTCATTTTACATTACTACCAGCGACTACCCAAACTGAATGAAAAAATCATTATTGACAAATATTCATTCAAAATAGTCAAAGTAACAGAAACAAAAATTGAAATGGTACGGCTTCAGGTTTTACCATCTCCTCCTGATTATTTGGCTGAGAATAATTAAAAAAACAAAGCTAAAAGAAAGGTTTTATACTAAAAACTTCGCATTATACACCTAGTTTTCATGGAATGTAGTATTTTTGTTTTTACGAAAAAAGAAAGAGAACAATGACAAACGAACCGAATAAACAACTTGTAAAGATACCGGAACCGACTTTGCGTAGACTTCCTTGGTATCTTGCTATCGTAAAGTTGATTAAGAAACGCGGTGAACGTTTTGTGTCGTCTACCCAAATCGCGAAAGAAGTTGGTCTTGACCCCAGTCAAGTGGCTAAAGATTTATCATACATAAACATAAGTGGCAAAACACGGGTCGGATATGAACTGAATGAACTGATTGATGCACTTGAAACTTTTCTAGGTTTCACCTCACAACATAAAGCATTCGTTTTTGGAGTAGGTCGTTTAGGAGCGGCTTTAATGCGTGATACGGGGTTGTCACAATACGGTGTAGAAATCGTTGCCGGATTCGACATTCGGGAAGAATTGGTAGGGAAAGAAATTGGAGGTATTCCTATTTTCCACTTACAAGACTTACAAGAAAAATCCAAAGAATATGATGCGACTATTGGAATCCTGACCGTTCCGGTAGAACAGGCACAAGAAGTTACGGAAATGATTGTATCAGGCGGAATGAAAGCTGTCTGGAATTTCACTCCTTTCCGCATCCGCGTTCCTCAAGAAATCGTTGTCCAAAACACGTCTATCTATGCCCATCTAGCTGTTATGTTTAATCGCATACAGAGCAACAAGTCTTAATTCACATGAAGATAATAGCCGTTGGAATGAACTATGCAGCTCATAACAAGGAGTTAGGAAACACTTTGGAGTTGTCTGAACCGGTTTTATTTATGAAAACCGATTCTTCGTTATTAAAAGACGGAAAACCCTTTTTTATACCGGATTTCTCTGAAGAGATACACTACGAAGCAGAAGTCGTCATCAAGATTAATCGCTTAGGCAAACATATTGCTGAACGATTTGCGCATCGCTACTATGCCGAAGTTACTATCGGTATTGACTTTACAGCAAGAGATTTGCAACGAGACTTACGAAAAAAAGGACTTCCGTGGGAAATTAGCAAAGCGTTTGACCATTCGGCTGTTGTAGGTCAGTTCATTCCATTGACCGATGTAGGCGATGTCAACAATCTTGACTTCAGCCTGTATATCAATGACCAAAAAGTACAAGAAGCCAATACGTCCCAAATGATTTTCAACACCGATCAAATCATTGCGTACAGTAGCCAGTTCTTTACGTTAAAAATTGGAGACTTAATATATACCGGTACACCGGAAGGAGTCGGGACAGTACAGGTAGGCGATCAGCTGAAAGGGTATATTGGCAAACAAAAGCTTTTGGACTTTTATGTGCGATAAGAAAGAAATTGCCTACATTCGCACAATAAGCTATCCATTTCATAGTTTATATATCATATAATCATACGTAAGCACTTTGTCTATGGCACAAAAAGTAAGTTCTTGGATTTTAATAACAGCGTTTTTATTCCTTTCAGCATATAGTATTCATGCAGAAAACAATGAGAGTAGTAAAACTACATTTAGTCCGTTAAAAACAGCTGTCCCCTCCCTATCAATAGCACCTGATGCCCGTTCCGGAGGGATGGGTGATAATGGAGTATCCACAACGCCAGACATTGCATCACAATATTGGAATCCGGCAAAGTATGCCTTTCACACCAGCCGTTCGGGAGTTCAAATTGGATATACTCCCTGGTTACGTAAATTGGTCAATGATGTTGCCTTGGCTAACTTATCCGGGTTTTACAAAATAGGTCATGCCGACAATCAAGCGTTAGGTGCTTCTTTGCGCTATTTCAGCTTGGGCGAAATAGTCGATTTAAATGAAGATTTAGGAGCTGCCGGCATGAGATACAATCCTTATGAACTGGCATTTGATGTAAGCTATAGCCGAAAGTTATCGGAACAGTTCTCTATGGCTGTTGCATTACGATACATCCGTTCTGACATGAACTTCCATGACGATAACAGCGAAATGACAGCCGGAAACGCTTTCGCTGCAGACATTGCCGGTTATTTAGAAAACTATGTTTATCTGGGACGAAGTGAAGCACTGTGGAGCTTTGGATTTAACATCTCTAACATTGGTACTAAAATATCTTATGATGGAGGAACAACCAATCAGTTTTTACCAACCAACCTAAAAGTAGGAACGGGACTTCTCTATCCGATTAATGATGTTAACACGTTAGGTCTGTACGTTGACTTAAACAAATACCTAGTCCCCAGTTATCCAACAAGGAGAACCGGTGAGTCTGATGAGAAATTTGAAAGTCGTAAAAACAAATACAATGATATGTCTTCTATTGAAGGGATATTTAGATCATTCTCTGACGCTAATGGCGGATTTAGTGAAGAGCTAAAAGAAATAAACCTCTCAGTAGGTCTGGAGTATGTGTATAATCAACAGTTTTCCCTTCGCACCGGCTACTATCACGAGAATAAGATGAAAGGAAATCGTCAATACTTTTCGTTCGGAGCAGGCTTTAAGATGAGTATTTTCCAACTAGATGCAGCTTATTTGGTTAGCACTGTTCAGAATAATCCACTAGACCAAACATTACGTTTTTCGCTATCGTTTGATACAGACGGAATAAAAGACCTGTTTAGATAGTCCCAGCCATGCAAAAGATAAGGGTCGGATTCGGTTATGACATGCATGCTTTCGAAAAGGAGCGTGCACTTTGGCTTGGGGGCATTCGTATAGAACATCCCTTAGGTCTGAAAGGACATAGTGACGCCGACGTATTAATTCATGCAATTTGTGATGCATTATTGGGAGCTGCAAACCTCCGAGATATAGGATACCAGTTTCCGGACACCGACAAAGAGTACAAAGATGTAGACAGCAAACTCTTATTGGCATCCACTATGCATCTGTTACGTAAGGAAGGATATGAACTGGGCAATATAGATGCCACCATTGTAGCTGAACAACCGAAACTGAACCCACATATTCCTCAAATGAAGTTTGTACTGGCTGAAGTCATGGAAGTGGAAGAGAATGATATCTCTATCAAAGCTACCACCTCTGAGAAAATGGGCTTTGTCGGTCGTCAAGAAGGTATGGCTGCCTATGCAACCGTCCTGATTTATAAAAAGTAATGAAATGAAAAAGCAAAATGACTGGAAAGAACGATTGGGAGTGATGTATTCGACCAATCCCGACTTTCAATATGAAACCGGTGATGAAGTAGAAGCAGATACGCTTCCAAAAGATAAACAACCGCTACGTATAACACTTGACAAACGTAACCGCGGAGGGAAAACCGTCACACTTATTACCGGCTTTGTAGGCACTGCTGACGACTTAACCGTCTTAGGCAAGCTGCTTAAAACTAAATGTGGTGTAGGCGGATCAGCCAAAGATGGCGAAATAATCATACAAGGAGATATGCGCACAAAGGTCGCAGACATACTGGAAAAAGAAGGTTATAGCAAAACCAGACGAATCGGATAAGTGAACAAAATACTTCGTTTCTGCAATGAATGGATGCTTCCATTAGCCATGCTGATAGGAGTTGTCTTTTACAAAGCTGTTTCTTATGTAGCCTTTCTAACCCCTGTGCTGATTTTCCTAATGCTCTTTGTTACGTTCAGCAAAATACCGCTGAGCCAAATGAAAGTAAGACCGCAACACTTTCTACTACTCGGCTTCCAACTTAGCATTAGCCTGCTAGCTTATATACTGATACATCCCTTTAACACAGTTTTAGCACAAGGGGCTTTTATATGTATCTTCGCTCCTACCGCTACTGCTGCTCCGGTAATAACCGGTATGCTCAAAGGCGATGTGGCCTTTTTAACGACTTACTCACTTCTCTGCAACTTACTTGTAGCCATAATGGCTCCATTCATTTTTTCTTTCATCGGGATACATCAAAACATTTCATTCGGGGCATCTGTCTGGCAACTAAGTGTAGAGGTTCTTCCTATTCTTATTCTTCCGCTTCTCTTTGCACTGGCGATAAGACATTATCTTCCCAAAGTAAACAAGACAATTGCCGGCATACCCAAACTTGCCTTTTATCTTTGGGCGCTTGCCATCGTGATTGTCATGGGTAAGACTGTTCATTTCGTTGTAGAACAGAACACACAAGACTATACCACCGAGATACTACTTGGTTTGATTGCATTAGTCATCTGCTTGCTACAGTTTGGGACTGGCTGGAAAATAGGGAAAAGATGGGGAGACACCGTATCATCCGGGCAAGCATTAGGACAAAAGAATACCATTCTGGCTATATGGATGGCACAAGCTTATTTGAACCCTATCACCTCACTAGGACCGGCAACGTATGTTATATGGCAAAATTGTATAAATTCGTACCAACTTATGAAACAAAGCCGAAAAGAGAACAGCACATTACAATTGAAACAAAAAAAACTATAAGCATATGAAACTAACTGACGAATGGTTCACCTCCCTTTCTGAAGACGAAAACGGAAACACACTTATTATCAATGGTAGAGACTCTTTAGGAGAATTTATGCAATCCGGAAAATATAAAGAGCGAATAGAAATCACTTGGAAATACGAAGCTGACAGCAAAGGGATGCCAACAAACGAAACGGCTAAACTGATGGAAGCAGTGAGCGACGTACTAAAGCCGGCTATGGAGAAAAAAGACAAATTGGGTATTCTAACCGGCATATATACCGGTACAGGTGATAGAGTCTGGGTGTTTTATGTGCGAAATGTACGAGCATTCGGCGAACGCCTTAACAGCACATTAGCTGAGTTCGACCTCCTACCCCTAAGCATTTATACAGAACTCGACCCCGACTGGGAAGAATACAAAGACATGTACGAAGCCAAACAGTGGGCACTTGAGTAAGAGGCTTACTTTCAAGTTTCTACAATAACAATTCACCCGATAACAACAATTGTTGTTATCGGGTGAATTATTATCTATTAGTTATTATAGAAAAGCTTTTCAACAACCACTTAGTTATTACTCTTATTCATTCCAAAAAGGAGCTTGAATCAAAGTAGGGTCTTTATCTATCTCACTTTGATGAATAGGAAACCAGTATTGTTTTTTAGTAAATACCCGCTTCAAAGCAACTGTTCTAACAAAGAATGCATTAGGATTTAACGCATCATCCGAATAGACTTTTCCTCCAAAGTTCATTCCATACTCATCTCCATTTAAATATTCTTCTGCAAGCTTCCAACGACGCAAATCATGGAAGCGTATTCCTTCACCGGATAATTCTACCTGACGTTCTTTTCGTATCAACTTACGTACTTCTGCTTGGCTATTTGTGTAAGGAATACGAGTAAAACCATTGTTATCTGTACCCGTTCCATACTCTGGAATTCCGGCACGCTCGCGAATCATATTCAGATATTTCATAATGTCTGTATCACCAGGTTTCGATTCATTCAGTGCTTCAGCATAATTTAAATAAGCTTCCCCTAAACGATATAGAATTCCCGGGCGATAAGGATATTTCCCATCTTTGGGTATAGATTCGAGTGATGTTTTTTTACGAGATAAATATCCATGCTGAGGTGCATCATGAGTCGGACCTCCATCAGATTGACCACTCATCATTTCAGTTACTCTCTTTTCTTGATGATACCATGCTCCATTAAACAATACATTCAAATAGAATCGAGGTTCACGATTGCTATACATATTGTAAGTATTTTCAACAGTAATCTGACCTACCTGAGCTTCCGGGGCATTTCGGCAAGGATTCCATTTCGTATTTCTCACCTCCGGTTCAGATGAAAAGCCTTTTTCTGTATAGCCGGATTCTTCATTTATTATGGGAGAACCGTCTGCATTATAGCCTAAGATCGGAGACAGACCGTTTTTCATAAAGAAAGCATCCACAATAGTCTGAGTAACTCCTAGACCACCATTTCCACTGGCTCCACGTGGTATCCCATGCTTTTCAAATTCGCCATAATTGGCACTTGGTCTAGCAAAAAGAATCTCATCATTTCCTTCAGAAGTTTTTTTCAAAAACAAAGAGTAAATAGACATAAAGGGATCTATAGAACCATCATCATTGTACTCATAGTATAATTTATGTCCAGCTTCATGTGCTTTATCAATTAATAGTTTACAGGCCTCAGCTGCGCGAGTCCATTTTGTTGCATCATAGGTAGAGTTAAAGCGTTCTTTTCCATCGTAATTATTAAAGCCCTTATACATTTCATTTCCATTAACTAAAGGACTGGCAGCAAATAATAACATACGTGCCCGAACGGATAAACACATAATTGATGTAGCACGACCAAAAAAGGAGACTTCCCATTTTGCTGGGAGTTTAGCTGATAAATCTAACAGTTCTTTATCAATCCAATCAACCATATCATCAAAAGCCATCTGACCTTTCATTAATTCAGATTGAGGAGCATTTACATCAGCCACATCATCAAAGAAAGGAACAGCACCATAGGCTTCTGTCATGGTCCAATAATAGTATGCAATTAAAAATCGACATTCGTTTTTCATCAATTCAATATCTGCTTCTGTTACATTTTGTTTGGGACTCGCATGTGCATTATTTATTAAAATATATCCAGAACGAATTTTTTGTGCTAATTTATTCCAGAAGCTAGCATTCCAAGAAGAGTTTGTGTAAAAATTACCCACTCGAAAGTTTAAAAGTGTTCCTCCCCAATACTGAAGCCATCTTTGCGAAGGAGTAATATCATCTCCCACAGTATCATAGCCTACATCCCTAACATAGCCCCACAGAGGGTCAGGAATTCCGCTATAAACATTTGCCAACCAGTCTTCAGTCCGAGTCTTATCGTTAAAAACCATTTCTAAATTCAACTCGTCATCCGGTGCATTATCTAAAAAGTCACTACATCCACTTATAACAAGCATCATTGTAGCAAGTACGATATATTTAAAAATATCAAAGGTTCTCATTTATTATAATTTGAAAATTAAAAGTTTATATCTAGACCAAAAGAAATAGATTTCATAATGGGATACTTCATACCATTAGCTGAATCAATTTCAGGATCCCAAAGTTTAAATCCAGAGAAAGTTAATAAGTTCGCTCCCTTTAAATAAAGACGAAGTGAGGAAACTCCAATATGCTCCATCCATTGTTTAGGAAATGTATATCCTACTTCAACATCTTTCATACGCAATAAACTCATATTACGCAGCCACCAAGTTGAGTTTTTATTATTATTCTCATTTTCACCATAAGTCAACCGAGGATAGAATACATTTTGGCTTGGATTCTCTGGAGTCCATCGGTCTTGATAGTTGTCACGTATATTATATGTTCCTCCCATGGTACTACCAGGAAGGAAACCACTACCTCCAATAAAACGCCATGTTCGTCCATTTCCCTGAAAGAAAACATTAATATCTACATTTTTATAAGAGGCATTCGCACCTATACCATAAACTATTTGAGGATCATAAGTCCCTCCAATAGCTTTTTCATCTAAGGTGGTAATAGCACCATCACCATCTATATCTACGTATTTTATATCTCCTGGTCGTATTTTTGAAGTAAATGTATGTGATGGTATTTCTTCTTTAAGAATACCTTGTTCTACATTTTCAAAATCTTCTTCCGTAAATAATCGTTCAGCTACTAGTCCAAAAAGTTGTCCTACGGGTTTCCCAGTCCTTTGTCGTTCTGTTCCTATAACTCCAGGAGCTTCGTCTTGCTCAATTATTTTATTTTTCGCATAGGTAAATGTCCCTCTAAATCCCACATACCAATCATCATTTAATTGTTTATGACCTGTCAATGATATTTCAACACCCGAGTTATCTACTTTTCCGAAATTTGCCCAAGGAGTTTTCATAAAACCAGCAGCAGTTGGAATCGTATTTCTCTGCATAAAAATATCATACCTGTGTTCTTTAAACCAATCTACTTGTAGCTCAACACTATTCCATAGTCCCAATTCTAATCCGACATTCGTTTTTTTAACTTTCTCCCAAGTAAGATTTGGAACACCAAAATCTCCTTCAAAGCGTCCGGTACGATGATAATCTGTATTAACTCCCCACTTATATTCGTTATCATTGGATGAGTCAATATTTGTTATATATGCAAAACGACGACCTGCTAATTGATCATTTCCAACCAATCCGTAAGACCCTCTTAATTTTATCTTTGAGAAAGTTCCCTTTAGGTTTTCCATAAAAGGCTCCTCGGATAATAAATATCCTACTGCAATAGAGGGGAAAAATCCAAATCGATTCCCACTAGCAAAGTTTTCTGAACCATTATATCCAAAATTAAACTCCGCAAAATATCTATCATCAAAAGAATAGGCAGCCCTTCCTGCAATCCCCATTCTTCTATATGGAACTACAGAACCATCTCGATAATCACGTTGATTATACATAAACATTCCATCCACACTATGTTTTCCGAAATACTGCGAATAGCTAATATTCCCTTCTAAATAAGTTGCCTTATTACCCCACTCGGTTTTTTGAGATGTCCCTAAAAATTCTTGTCCATAACTTAATATACTTAAATCTAAGCTTCCATCTTCCTTGCGACTTGTTGCTGGACTATAATAGTCCGGGCTTTTCTCTCGAACTATTCCTGACTTCATATATCGGTCAAATGAAAAAGTTCCTTTGACTTTTAAACCAGGCAAAAGGAATGCCAAATCTTGCTCTAAAACAAACATAGACTCTATTTTCCCGGCAGAATATTCCGAAAATCCGTGTTGCGTAGCTTTAACCCATGCATTTTGTCTTTCTGATTGACGCGGGAATTCACCACTTGAATATCTTGTAGGATGAACAAAAGGGGTAGAAGTAAAAGCTAAATCAAGTATATCATCTGCGTTAGTTGACATACCGTTTGTTTCCTGTAAATATCCTCCAATACCTATTCTTACCAAAGTTGTTTTAGTGATATCTACATCAACATTAGAACGAATATTGAATTTATTCAGTTTTATTGAAGAATCCCATGTTTGGCTTTTATCTCTCTCAAAAATACCTCGTTCACCATAATAAGAAGCGACCAAAGCATACCGAAGGATATCACTTCCTCCGCCAATATTTAAGTTTACACGCTGATTACTTGCATTATTTTTTGTGACTTCATCTAGCCAGTTTACGTTAGGATATAAGTCAAAATCAGAACCACTACGATAGTTTTCTAACATTTCATCTGAATAATCACCTTTATCATAGCCAGCATCCATTTTAAGCTCATTTAACAAAGACAAATACTCATAAGAACCAATAAAGTTGGGTAATTTCACAGGGCTAGTAAACCCTTGTTCATAATGAACTCCGATCGATGGTTTCCCTAGTTTTCCTCGTTTTGTATTTACTAGAATAACCCCTGCAGCACCTCGCACTCCATAAACAGCACTGGCCGCAGCATCTTTTAGCACAGAAAATGATTCTATTTCCGCAGGATCCATATC
Source organism: uncultured Parabacteroides sp. (assembly GCA_964610765.1). GTDB lineage: Bacteria > Bacteroidota > Bacteroidia > Bacteroidales > Tannerellaceae > CAZSWS01. The sequence continues at coordinate 6,984 of CAZSWS010000046.1, read as the reverse complement.
GTCCAACGTACGCTCTATTCCATCAACAAGCACCAAAGGTGACCGTCCAGCATTCTGAAAAGATGAGATACCTCGAATCCAGAAGTTCGAACCATCTTTCCCCGGTTCTCCACTACGCTGAACCCCAATCACACCAGCTATTTGACCGGACAAACTATTACTTACTGCACGACTAGGAATTCTTTGCAAGAGTTCAGGTTCTATTGTGCTGATAGAGCCTATGACTGATGCTTTTTTCTGTGTCCCATAACCTACTACTACTACTTCATTAAGTCCAGTAGAAACCTCTTTCAGATTGACATTGATATTTATCTGATTTCCTACTCTTACTTCTTGCTCTTCAAATCCGATAAAGTGAAATGTCAATAATGCGTCTTTGTCCGAAACTGTAATAAAATATTGTCCATTTATATCAGTTGCAGTTCCCACTGTTGTTCCTTTTACACGAACACTTACTCCGGGGAGAGCTTCACCTGAGATATCACGAACCGTTCCATTAATAGATATTCCCTTGGCTTGCATATTTTCAGCTTTCACTGCTGACTGTTTCTTCACACTTACAAGTTCACTTTCACTGTTTAAATCAACAGTTTTTCCACTTGCAGTTGGTAATGCTAAGAGAGTAAATCTCAACAATAAAAAAAATGTGATTATATACGTTGTACGTATATAAGATTTTAGTTTTATATTCATTTTTGGTTTTTAATTTCTGGTACAATTATTAAAAAATTAAGGAGTGTCTTTTCAACTAAGAATAGAGAAAAAATGGTTTGCTTCATAGGCTTTGGTTTAGTGTTTATGTTTTTCTTATAGATGAAAGGAATAAAAAGGAGTTTTATGCAATCAAAATCAGCCGATACCAAACGCAATTCATCAACATGTTACACACATATTTGCTTCAAATCGTACTGTATTACGACCTGATTTTAATTCGCTAAATATCCTATTCTCTTATTGCCTTTTCACTTCATAAGGGTCAGGCAAAGATATATTAAGAGTATCTATACAAAAGACTCTTCGCCGTTAAAGATTTGTATAAAGAGTAAAACATTATTGTTATATCTAAACGATTATAATTATATACATAAATTTTGTTCTACGTAGATAAAAGTAAATACAGGGGTAAGCAAGCATCAAAAAACAAACATCAAAAAACTGATAATCAAGCGAAATAAGGAGATTTAAAAGATATATTTAGCAAGCATCAAAACAGCAGTTCTTGAACAAGTTCTATTGAAAATTTAAATTTTAGTTACAAACCTATTTGATATATTAAAAGAAAATCAATATAAGCTTACAACAAACGATAATCAACTGATTTATAGACAAATTACTTTCTGAAGACTAGATAGACGGCGGCGATTAGGAAGCAAAAGGCTAACCAATGATTCCACTTGAGGGCTTCATTTTTGAAGAACAAGGTTGAAAATATGACAAAAACAACCAATGTGATGACTTCTTGAATAATTTTCAACTGAATCAAGCTAAAGGGTCCTCCATTGTTTTGAAACCCTATACGGTTTGCCGGAACCTGAAAGCAGTATTCAAAAAATGCAATTCCCCAACTAAACAGTATCACACCCAACAATGGAAGTGTTGAAAACCAGGAAAACTCTTTCAACTTCAAATGTCCATACCAAGCCAATGTCATAAAAACATTGGAGGCTACTAACATACCTACCGCAAACATTCCTTTCAGTTCCATCTTACGTTTTTAAGTACACCTAAAATAAAGCATCATTTTTTCAGCGCACAAAAGTAGTGGAAAAATGAATATGCAACTTCGGTATATTCGTATTCTCTGATAGAATAAACCTATTTTAAACCTTTGTCTTTATCTTGACTTTTTCTGACATTTTGTCTACATTTGGAGTAATTAATACCGTATAAAACAATGAAGAAGTATAATTTCGACCAAATCATAGACAGGCATGATACAAATTGCATTAAATGGGATGCCTTGCAAAATCGTTTCGGCAATAAGGATTTAATGGCCCTATGGGTGGCTGATATGGATTTTGCCACGCCTGACTTTATCATGGATGCACTAAAAAAACGACTGGATCATCCGGTTTTAGGCTATACATACGCCCCACAAGAATATACAGACAGCATTATTCGCTGGGTTGACAACAAGTATAACTGGCAAATCAAAAAAGACTGGCTGACGTATATACCCGGCATTGTTAAGGGAATTGCTTTTGCCCTTCTCCACTTTTCGAATGAGGGAGACAAGGTCATTATACAGCCTCCTGTATATAGTCCATTTGCACATGTACCTAAATCCATGAACAGAGAGATTGTAAGCAACCCTCTTAAACTAGTCAATGGGGAATACCAAATGGACTTCGAGCAATTAGAATCCATCATAGACGATACGTGCAAAGTTCTTATTCTTGCCAACCCGCATAACCCGGGTGGTATGGTGTGGAGCAAAGAAACGCTGAGCCGCTTGGCTGAAATTTGCTATCAACACAACATATTGGTTGTTTCTGACGAAATTCATGCAGAAATGACCTTCCCCACCTTTACGCATCACCCTTTCCCGACCGTATCTGAAAAAGCAGCAGCTTGCAGCATTACCTTTATGGCCCCTAGCAAGACTTTTAACATTGCGGGTATTGTAAGTTCATATGCAATTGTTCCGGACGATACACTCCGCCGGCGCTTCTATTCATTTCTTACCTCGGGTGAATTCAATAGTGGCACAATGATGGCCTATACGGCCACTACGGCAGCTTACACACAGGGAGATGATTGGTTGAAGCAAATGATTACCTATGTAATGGAGAATATTCATTTTGTTGATACTTACCTACAAGCACATATACCTGCTATAAAGGTTTATCCTCCTCAGGCTTCTTTTTTAATCTGGCTGGACTGTAGAGAGTTGGGATTATCTCAAGAAGCTCTTAAAGAGCTATTCATTGAGAAAGCCGGTCTGGCACTAAATGATGGAGTTATGTTTGGTAAAGAAGGAGAAGGATTCATGCGACTAAACATCGGCACACCTCGTGCTAACCTACAGAAAGCGCTCGACCAATTAGCCCAAGCACTCAAGGGCTAACAGCTCTTCTTAGCGTTTCCCCATATCCTGATACAGCGTTTGCAAAAGGGCTTTCCCTTTTGTCAGACGCGCTGCTTCTCCTTCCGGATCACTCAACAGGACTTTATCGCCTTCACAGTCAAAGACAGAAACCCCTGTCTGATCAATCCACCCGAAACCATTATTAAAGGTATAAAATGCAAACTTCGGACGACTGACATCCATAATATCCTTACTAAACAGGAACTCGTCGTGCGAGATTCCCATCTGCTGAAGTAAGGTAGCAGCTATATCAGTCTGACAACAATAGGTGTCTATCCTTCGCGGTTCTTCAACAGCTCCTCCTAGCCATAGCAAAGGTATGTGGTAACGTTTGGGTTCAAATGCATTTAAGTCTTTCGGGTAAGGATAACCGTGGTCTGCCACCAGCACCACCAACAAGTCATTCCAAACAGGCAATTGTTTCAGTTCATCTATAAACACCCCTAAACAACTATCGGTAAATGCAACTGAATTTAAATAAGGATTATCTAAACGCGCATAAGGCACTTTAAATGGTTCATGACTACTAAGCGTAAGAAACGTACTCATCCAACGCTCCTGTCCCTCCCTTTTCTTTATTTCTTCCAGTAAATACGGGAATGTAACATCATCATTAGCCCCCCACTTACTTAGTCGGGTAGCAATCGGAAAGTCAATATCTGAAGCAATCCGGCTATATCCGGAGCTATAAAAATAGCTTTTCATATTGGTGAAGTTTATATCTCCTCCATACAACATATCCGCCTGATAACCTTCACGTACCAGACTGCCTGCAATAGAAGGCAACGTCTGACTTTTAGCCGGATATTTCATGATAGATGTGTTTGGCTGTGCCAAATATCCGTTCAGTATCGAAACAATGCCGCGATCTGTACGAAAAGAATTCGCATAATGATTGGTGAAAAGAACCCCTTCTTCACTCAATTTGTTTAAATGAGGGGTTACACCCGGTGTTCCACCCAATGTCTCAACCATATTTGCTGTAAAGCTTTCTAATAAAATCACTAACACATTCGGGCGTTTCACCTTTAAAAGGGGCTTTTCATCTACTCCCCATCCGGTTGTATCCACCTCCTGAACAAGAGTTTCCATTATAGCTAAACGCTCATCTTCAGAAAAATATTGATATTGCGTTGAAAAATCTGTTTGCTTAGACAATGAGGTAAACAAGCTGAAACAAGGGTTAATAGCCGAATGATTTAAAAACTGATCGTCACTAAAGTAGACCATCCCTACATTTGCGGTCGAAGTTGTCACACCACCCCGAATAGGGATAAACATCAATCCACCCATAAGGACTAGAACAAGTGCATTAAGGAGCTTTTTGCCGGATTTCTTTTCAGGAAAAACAGGAAGCACCGCTTTAAAAAACATCAAAACAATCAGTGACTCATAGATTAGGAAGGTAATGAATTGAACTATGAATTGTCCCCAAGGAATGCTAGCCATCACTTCTTTAGGCGATTTCAAATAAAAGAATAAGGTGGCATCCAGTCGAAAGCCCCAGTATCCATACAGCGCCTCGTCAACCACAAAAATAGCGGCTATTAAAATAGCAATGAAGGCAAAATATCCTGCCAATACTTTCTTCAAGTATTTACCCGGAAAGACAATGGAAATTAACGCACACAATAAAGGGATAACTGTCAAATAGCCTGCTACGGTAAAATCCAGCTTCATGCCGTGCGCCATCACCTGCAAATAGTCCATCAAAGAATACCCACTACCTGCCGGTGCATTATAGAGCATAAACAACGGCTTTTGTATAGCAAATACAGGTATTAATGCCAAAAAGACAATGACTACAAACAGAATGCGCTGTTTCATTCCTTTAATGCTTTATGATTGATATAAGCGTGCTTTTAATTCAGCCACCATCGGGTCTGTTATGTAATCGTCATAGCTCATCATCTTATCGATAATGCCATTCGGAGTCAATTCTATAATTCGGTTAGCAACCGTATGAATGAACTCATGGTCATGACTTGAGAAAAGCACATTTCCTTTAAAACCTATCAGCGTATTATTAAATGCCTGAATAGACTCCAGGTCTAAGTGGTTAGTCGGTGTGTCAAGAATCAACGTATTGGCATCTTTCAACATCATACGAGAAATCATACAACGCATCTTTTCACCTCCGGAAAGCACATTTACTTTTTTCTCAATCTCTTCTCCCGAAAATAACATTCTACCTAAGAAGCCTTTCAAATCCACTTCATTGATGCCTTCTGAAAACTGACTTAACCAATCCAGCAGGTTATAATCTGAGTTAAAGTATTTAGCATTATCTAGTGGTAAATATGCAGTCGTAATGGTTTGTCCCCATTGGAATGTTCCTTCGTCAGCCTTCTCATCCTCGTTGATAATTTCAAACAACGCAGTCATTGCTCGTGGATCACGGCTGATAAAGACTATTTTATCGCCTTTTTCAACATTAAAGTTCAAATCTTTAAACAAGACTTCACCATCAATCGTTTTCGTCAACCCCTTCACTTCCAAGATTTGATTGCCCGGTTCGCGAGAAGGAGTAAATATGATGCCCGGGTAACGACGAGAAGAAGGTTGAATTTCTTCTATATTCAGCTTACTAATCATCTTCTTACGGCTGGTTGTTTGCTTTGACTTAGACACATTCGCACTGAAACGACGAATAAATTCTTCCAGCTCTTTGCGCTTTTCTTCCGCCTTCTTGTTCTGATTTTGCATTTGCTTCAAGGCCAGTTGGCTTGACTCATACCAGAAACTATAGTTGCCTGCAAACATCTTCAGCTTACTAAAATCAATATCTACCGTATGCGTACATACAGCATCCAAGAAGTGTCTGTCGTGACTAACTACCAACACGGTTTGCTCATAGTTAGATAAATAGTTTTCCAACCATGAAACGGTTTCTAAGTCTAGGTCGTTGGTAGGCTCGTCGAGCAACAGGTTATCCGGCTTTCCAAACAAAGCACGCGCCAGCAACACCCGCACTTTTTGCTTACCGCTCAAGTCTTTCATCAAGGTATAATGCAGTTTCTCGGCTACACCCAAACCACTTAACAAGCTAGCGGCATCACTTTCAGCATTCCAGCCTTCCATTTCAGCAAACTGCTCTTCCAATTCAGAAGCACGAATACCATCTTCGTCCGAAAAATCCGGTTTAGCATAAAGGGCTTCTTTTTCTGACATAATAGCCCAAAGCGTCGTATGCCCCATAAGCACCGTATTTAAAACGGTATGCTCATCAAAGGCAAAGTGATCTTGCTCCAAGACAGACAGCCGTTCGCCGGGTCCTAACGTTACACTTCCACGAGTGGGATCTAACTGCTTACTTAATATCCGTAAAAAGGTAGACTTACCCGCTCCATTGGCACCTATAATGCCATAACAATTACCGGGAGTAAACTTTAAATTAACATCCTGAAAAAGAACTCTTTTCCCAAACTGAAGGTCTAAATTGCTAACCGTAATCATATTTTTTTCACTTTAAGGTTGCAAAGGTACTCTTTTTAAAGCGAAACAAACACTCACTACTTGATTTTTCACATCTTCAAACCACATTTACATATTATCAAACACGTGGTTAATAGTTGTTTATTGGGAAGGACATAACACAGCTCTTTTAATATAGCTCTTGGAAAACATTTTTTGAAAAGAAGATACATCTCCTGAAGCACCACTTAACCTTACAAAAAGTTAGGCTTAGAAGTCTATCGGGAACCAGTTATACACATAATTAAACGTTTTACCCATATCGGAAAGGGTATATTGAAGCCCTACAATACGCAATTCCATCTCGCCCGACAGGGAAACTTCAATATAGTTCTCCCCTTTTACTTGTGTAACCATACTAAATCGGAACTCATGGCCAATAAGCTTTCTTAACAAAGATGTGTATTTTTTACGTAAAATAA
>CAZSWS010000045.1:2625-23232 GCA_964610765.1 uncultured Parabacteroides sp. | reverse complement strand
GCTTTGTTTGCAATAACATTTTTTGTGTAAAAGTTGAAGCTATATATCGGATTGTTGGCATTGCTAACCCCGATTCTTAAGTTAATGGATATAATATCTCCTCGGAGTATCTTGTATTTCTCTAAATGTCTTTCATAGACTTCATCTATTTCTTTTATGGTGTTTTCGTCAAATTGTTTGGGGCTAATTCTCTTTTTGAACAAGACTTCATCGTCTATCAAGAGTTCAATGGTATGAATATTGCCAAATGGAAACTCGCGGACTATATAAGATTCGCCAATGTCTTTAACATAAACAATCTTTTTTTCTGCATCATCCATGGCTATAATACCATCTTTTACATAGGTTTTATAATCCATCCCTCTGGTTATGGCATTCTTTTTTTCCAGTTCACTGTTTCTGGTTGTTAGTTCATTGCCAATCCTACTGGAGTACTTTGCGGCAAAGATTATAACGGCTAGCAATACTCCTATAATTAAAATCCACCAGTAAATCATTTTATCCCCTTTTTTATACTTATTGAAATTAGGTGCAATTTAGCTATTCTTTCACAGAATTCCATTTCCCGCTGTTTTTTTATCATTCTTTACCAATTGCATTACTTTGTGTAATGAGAGCCAAGTCTGTCTACCTTCTTCGGATCTATTGCATATCGGAGATAAGACAGAATATTGCTTTTGACTAATTCGAAAGATACAATTTGTTATCTTTCTTTGAATATTTATGATGCTTTTGCGCTGAAAGTTAATATTCAACTTGCTTGTGTAGAATTAAAACCAATAAAAGTTGTATTTTTGTGGTTTATTATCAAGGATAAGTAAAAGTTAGTCGAGATTTATTTAGATGACGATATGGGCATCTTTCACGACGTTTATCCTTTTAATTAATATCTACATATGAACTTATTAGAATTAAGCGAACAGGAAATTCTTAGACGAAAAAGCTTGGACCAGTTACGTCAATATGGCATTGAGCCTTATCCGGCTGCAGAATATAAAACGAATGCATATTCAGTTGAAATTATAAAATCTTTTAAAGATGATGCCGAACCTCGTGAAGTGTCTATTGCAGGACGTATCATGAGTAGACGTATCATGGGTAAAGCATCGTTTGTAGAATTGCAAGACTCTGAAGGTCGAATTCAAGTATATATTACCCGCGATGATATTGCGCCCGGTGAAGATAAAGAACTGTATAATACAGTTTTTAAAAAGCTGTTGGATTTAGGCGATTTTATAGGTGTGAAAGGAGAGGTGTTTCGTACGCAAATGGGAGAAATTTCGGTGCATGCGAAAGAACTGACCGTTTTGTCTAAATCATTGCGTCCATTGCCTATTGTGAAAACAAAAGACGGGGTGGTATATGATGGCTTTTCTGATCCGGAATTGCGTTATCGTCAGCGCTATGTTGATTTGGTGGTCAATGAGGGTGTGAAAGAACTTTTCATAAAACGTACCAAGATCTTCAACTCAATGCGGAACTTCTTTAACGAGCGAGGATATATTGAAGTAGATACGCCGGTATTGCAAAGCATACCGGGTGGAGCTGCCGCTCGTCCCTTTACTACGCATCACAATGCGTTAGACATTCCTTTATATCTTCGTATAGCTAACGAATTATATCTGAAACGATTGATTGTTGGTGGTTTTGAGGGTGTTTATGAGTTTTCTCGAAACTTTCGTAATGAAGGCATGGACCGGACGCATAATCCGGAATTTACGGTTATGGAGTTTTACGCTGCATATAAGGACTATAACTGGATGATGAAATTCACCGAACAAATGCTTGAAAAGATTTGTTTGGATGTTCACGGAACCACAAAAGTAAAGATGGGTGAAAAAGAAATTGATTTCAAAGCCCCTTATGAGCGTGTTACGATGATAGATTCTATCAAACATTTTACCGGTATTGACATCAGTGAGATGAATGAAGAAGAACTGCGTGAGGTATGCAATCAGCTAGGCGTTGAGCAAGATGAGACAATGGGTAAGGGTAAAATGATTGACGAAATATTTGGTGAAAAATGTGAGCACAATTACATACAACCTACATTCATCATTGATTATCCTATTGAAATGTCTCCGTTGACCAAACGCCATCGCACCAATCCGGAGCTGACAGAGCGTTTTGAACTGATGGTGAATGGAAAAGAATTGGCAAATGCATATTCTGAGTTAAACGATCCAATCGATCAGCGTGAGCGTTTTGAAGATCAAATGCGCTTATCTGAAAAAGGAGATGATGAAGCCATGTTTATCGACCAGGATTTTCTTCGGGCATTGGAGTATGGAATGCCTCCAACAGCAGGGATAGGAATTGGAATGGACCGTCTGGTTATGTTTATGACTGGTCAGGAAAGTATTCAGGAAGTATTGCTGTTCCCGCAGATGCGTCCGGAAAAAGTCGTTAAAAAAGACTCTGACGATAAATATACAGCATTTAATATACCTGTTGAGTGGATTCCGGTGCTTCAAAAAGCCGGTTTTCTGACAGTAGACTCACTGGCTGATGCAAATCCTCAGCTTGTAAGACAGTCGCTTTTCGAAATAAATAAAAAATATAAACTAGAATTAGATAATCCCACAGCACAAGAAGTAGAATCGTGGATTGAGAATGTCTCGAAACAAGGTAATAACTAAACGTAAGCTTATGGAAGTTCCCGGGAAAATAGCCATTCTTGGCAGTGGTAGCTGGGCTACGGCTTTGGCCAAGATTGTTCTTTCTACGCAACCACGGATTAATTGGTATATTCGTCATTCTGATAGTATTGAAGAATTTAAAAAGATGGGGCGTAATCCATCCTATCTAACCGGTGTACAGTTTGATTTGAGTCGGATAGACTTTTATTCGGGAATCAATGACTGTGTACGCGATTCGGATATTTTGATTGTAGCCATTCCTTCTCCTTTCATAAAATCGTCATTGAAATGGCTGTGGACATCAGCGATAACCAAAAAAATCATTATCTCAGCAGTCAAAGGATTAATACCTGATGATAATCTGCTTATTACAGATTATTTTGCCAAGCAGCATCGGGTGCCTACTGAAAACCTGGCCGTTATATCAGGTCCTTGTCATGCGGAAGAAATAGCCATGGAGCGGCTTTCTTATTTAACCATTGCATCTCCGGACGATAAAAAAACCAAAATGCTTTCTACCATTTTTCAAAATAACTATCTGCATACTTCATGCAGTAGGGATTTGGTAGGAATTGAATATGCTTCTGTTTTGAAAAATGTGTATTCAATTGCAGCCGGTATATGTCATGGAATGAAGTATGGTGATAACTTTCAAGCTGTACTTCTGTCTAATGCACTGAATGAAGTGAATCGTTTTATCAATGCGGTATATCCGTTGGAACGAAATATTACGGATTCGGTGTATATGGGTGACTTGCTGGTGACAGCTTACTCCCGATACAGTCGGAATAGAATATTTGGTACAATGATAGGGAAAGGCTATTCAGTGAAGACTGCCCAGCTTGAAATGGAAATGATAGCCGAAGGATATTACGGAACGAAATGTATTTATGAAGTAAATAATAAGTTGAAAGTAGATATGCCTACCTTAGATGCTGTTTATTCTATTCTTTATGAACGAAAAGCTCCGGCAAAGGTGATAAAAAAACTAACAGAAAAGTTTACATAACACATACTATAAACAATGGAAAATATAGAACTGAATATTGATAAGGTCTTAGACAGCATGAAGCTTGAAGACGTATATGCTTTGGAAGCTAAGGTTCATGAAAGTTTGCTTAAACTGCATGAAGCCAGTGGCGAAGGAAATGATTTCTTGGGTTGGTTGCATCTGCCCTCATCTATCACTGAAGTTGATATAAAGGCAATTGAAACCACTGCTAAACAACTGCGTGCAAGCTGTGAAATAATTGTAGTGATTGGTATTGGAGGAAGTTATCTGGGCACGAAGTCTGTCTTAGAGGCGTTGAATGACAGTTTTGATTGGCTTCGCACCAATCGTTCCAATCCCGTGATACTATATGCCGGTCATAATATTGGCGAAGACTATTTGTATGAATTGATGGACTTGCTCAAAGACAAACAATTTGGGCTAATAAATATATCTAAATCAGGTACAACAACTGAACCTGCGCTTTCATTCCGCATATTGAAGAAAGAACTGGAAGAACGTGTTGGGAAAGAAGAAGCCAAAAATCGTATTGTTGCTGTGACAGATAAAAGCAAAGGTGCTCTACACTCTTTAGCTATTAAAGAAGGATATCAAACCTTTGTTATTCCGGATGATGTAGGCGGTCGTTTTTCTGTTTTGACTCCTGTTGGGTTATTACCTATTGCAGTGGCCGGATATGATATTCGTGAGTTTATTGCCGGAGCTGTAGCTATGGAGCACGCAACCGGACCGACAGTGCCTTTTAAAGAAAATATTGCATCCATCTATGCTGCTGTGCGTAACTGCTTGTATGCAAAGGGGAAAAAGATTGAAATATTAGCTAACTTTCATCCTAAGCTGCATTATATCGGTGAATGGTGGAAGCAGCTGTATGGTGAGAGTGAAGGAAAAGAACATAAAGGTATTTTCCCTGCTTCTGTAGACTTTACGACCGATTTGCATTCAATGGGACAATGGATTCAAGAAGGTGAACGGACGATTTTTGAAACGGTTTTATCTATTCAAAGCCCCAGTCGACAAATGCTTATCCCTGAAGACAAAGAAGACCTGGATGGTTTAAACTTCTTAGCAGGTAAAAGAGTTGATGAGGTGAATAAAATGGCAGAACTGGGCACTCAGCTGGCACACGTGGACGGGGGTGTTCCTAATATCAAAATCACCCTGCCTAAAGTAGATATTTATTACTTGGGACAATTGCTTTACTTCTTTGAAAAAGCTTGTGGAATCAGTGGGTATGTTCTAGGCGTAAACCCGTTTAATCAACCTGGTGTTGAGGCGTATAAAAAGAACATGTTTGCTCTCTTGAACAAGCCAGGCTATGAGGAAGAGAGCAAGGCTATTCAGTCTCGGTTATAAAAAGACTATTTAACCCTATAGATAAAAGATATCCACCCCTAAAGGATATCTTTTGTCTTTATTATACCTTTGGTATACGTCATCAACAAAAAAGATTATGGTAAATAAAAAGAAAGAACTTCCATCCAATGCCTTGTATCTAGCCATAAAAGCTTCTTTGCAAGCAGGGGAAGTAATAATGGATGTTTACAATCGTGCAGAAACAGTAGAGGAACTTGAGGTGGTTGAGAAAGCCGATGGCTCTCCAATAACAAAGGTGGATAATGCTGCGAATGATGTTATTCTTGCTGTACTTGCTGAAACTTCTTTGCCTATCCTAAGTGAAGAGGGGAAGGAAGAGCCATATAAAAAACGTGCTAAATGGTCTATGTATTGGTTGATTGATCCACTAGATGGTACGAAAGACTTTATCAAAAGGAATGGTGAATTTACCGTTAATGTAGCCTTGATTGCCGACAATCAGCCTGTTTTGGGTGTGGTGTATGCTCCATTTAAAAAAACGTTATACTTTGCTAATCAGAAAGAAGGTGCGTTTAAGAGTATGGGGGTTACTTTGGCTAACTTCACTGATTTGGAAGAGTTGCTTAAAACAAGTACTCGACTGCCGCTGGCATTCAGTCGGCAAGGAATAGTTGTGGTTACTTCTCGGTCTCGTCAGAACGATGCCATGACAACTTATTTGGACAGTTTGAAGAAAAAAGGTATGCCGGTTACAATGATGAGTAGCGGAAGTAGTGAGAAAATATGTTTAGTGGCTGAAGGTGTTGCCGATTTGTATCCTCGGTTTACTCCGTGTATGGAGTGGGATACAGCAGCTGCACATGCTATTGCTAAGGAAGCCGGTTGCGAAATATATTGTTGGAAAGACAAGAAGCCACTAACGTATAATAAAGAAGACTTAATGAATCCATGGTTTGTAGTTAAGCCTGTCTCTGCAAAAAAACTGGAACTTTGACAGTAGCTTGTTTAAATCTTTAGAATTTAAAAGATGAGCTTCCTAATTTGATGATTCCGGAGCCATAAGAAATAGTTTTATAAAAAGAATATATATGTTCGGGACAACCATAACGCCCTTTCCCCTCAGTGATAAATCAAGCACGCCAGAGGCTCTGAAAACAGCCTATGGACTTGCACACTTTGGAGTAACTGAAGGTGAATTAAAGAAAGTATTAGCAACCGCACTTGAGAAAGGAGGTAACTATGCTGATTTGTTTTTTGAACACACCTTTTCAAACAGTATTGGCTTACAAGACGGTAAAGTAAATCAGGCCGGTTCAAATATTGATTTTGGAATGGGTGTACGCGTGCTGTCGGGTGATCAGACCGGGTATGCTTATGTAGAAAACATTACGTTGAATGAAATGCTCAGGGCAGCAAAAACGGCTGCTAGAATAGCTTCCGGAAATGCCGGAAATGCAGTTGCTGATTTGACAGAGATGCAACTGACGAACAGTTTTTATCCGGTTAAAACAGCTTGGGATGAACTTACCGTAAAAGATAAAAGACCATTCGTTCAAAAACTAAACGATCGAATCTTTGAATTGGATGAACGGGTGATTAAAGCAAGCGTCTACTTGAATGACAAAACGTCTCATATTCTTTTCTGCAATTCGTTAGGACAGCTTTATTATGACTATCGCCCAATGGCTTCTTTATCTGCCATTTGCATCATGTCTCAAAATAGTAAAATAGAGAACTCCTATGCCGCTCGTTCGTTTCGTATGGGTAGTGAGTTTCTAACTGATGAATTGCTCGAAGAACTAGCTCAAGAGGCAGTGGAGAAAACCGCTTTGCTTTTCGATGCGATTAAACCTAAGGGAGGAGAGATGCCGGTCGTGATGGCAGCCGGTGGGTCCGGTATTTTATTGCACGAAGCGATAGGTCATGCTTTTGAGGCTGATTTTAATCGAAAAAACACATCTATTTTTTCTGACAAACTGCATCAACAGATTTGTGATAAACATATCAATGTGATAGATGATGGAACGATACCTTTCAATAGAGGGGCGGTGAATGTAGACGATGAGGGTGTAGATGGACAGAAAACATATATTGTTCGTGAAGGAGTGTTGGCTAGCTATTTGCATGATCGGATTAGTGCAGCACACTATGGAGTGAGCCCAACCGGTAATGGAAGAAGAGAATCTTTCCGGATGATGCCGCTTCCGCGCATGCGGGCTACTTATATGGAGAATGGCAATTATGCGGAAAAAGACATTATTTCCTCAGTGAAAAAGGGCATTTATGCCCGTACATTCTCAAATGGGCAAGTTCAAATTGGAGCAGGAGATTTTACATTCTTTGTGAAAGATGGCTATTTGATTGAAAATGGCGAACTCACACAACCAATTAAAGATATTAATATTATAGGTAATGGTCCAAAGGCATTGGCCGATATAACAATGGTGGGTAATAATTATACAATGGACAACGGTACATGGACATGTGGTAAAGATGGTCAGTCTTGTCCCGTCACTTGCGGACTGCCTTCTGTGCTGGTCAGCAAACTAACGGTGGGAGGAGAAAGTTAATATGATAACTCAGATCAATAAAGACCTTGCCCAATGGGCGATGGAATATGCGCTGAAGAACGGATGTCAGCAGGCACGTGTTAGCTTATTTAATGGTTCTGAAAGTTCTTATGAAGTTCGTGATATGAAAACAGACCGATTGCTTAGTGCTTCTGAAAATGGATTAAGCATTCAGTTGTTTGTGGATGGGAAGTTTGGTTCATATTCAACCAATCGGTTAACTAAAGAAGAATTGGGTAAGCTGATAAAAAATGGAATTGATGCTACTCGTTACTTGATGGAAGATACTGACCGTAAATTGCCTGATATGACTCGTTATTACAAAGGTGGCGGAGTCGATTTAGAACTGTATGATCAGCAGTTTGAGAACGTAGGTCCGGATATCAAACTGGGTATTGCTCAACAAGTTTGTGCAGAAGTCATGGGGCAGGATCAGCGTATCCTTTCTGTCAATACAGCATTTTCTGAACAAGATAGCTTTCGCTATTTATTGGCAAGCAATGGGTTTGAAGGTGAATCTTCCGTATCATACTATTCAGTCAGTGCCAATGTTAGTGTCCAAGGTGAGGGCGACTCTCGACCCGGCGATGGCTGGTATGAGTTTTCTCTCTATCTGGACACGCTGGAGAAGGACGGTATAGGGAAAAAAGCTTTAGAGAGAGTATTAAGAAAAATCGGACAAAAGAAGATTGCTTCTGCCAAACTACCTATGCTGGTAGATAACCGAACGGTTTCCAGGCTTATTTCACCCCTGATAAATGCACTTTATGGAGCGGCTATCCAACAAAAAAACTCTTTCCTGTTGGATAAGCTCAATCAAAAAGTAGCCGGTGATAAGTTTACAGTAGCAGACAATCCACATATTGCTAAAGCCTATGGTGCTCGTTATTTTGATAACGAAGGAGTAGCTACTCAATCTATGCCTGTTTTTGAAAGAGGGATAGTTAAGACTTACTTTATTGATACCTATAACGCAAGTCGGATGCAAACAATGCCAACAATCAGTTCTCCCTCTATTTTGACGATGCCTTTAGGAGAAAAAGACTTGAACGAATTGATAGCTTCAGTAGATAAAGGTATTTATGTAACCGGATTTAACGGAGGAAATTCTAATAGTGCAACCGGCGACTATTCATTTGGAATTGAGGGGTTCTTGATAGAACACGGTGTGTTGACACAACCGGTCAGTGAAATGAATATTACGGGTAATTTGCTAACACTTATGAATAGCATTGAAGAGGTGGGTAATGATCCGCGGCTAAATTCATCCTGGCGATTTCCTTCCATCTTGTTTGATTCGGTCGATTTTACCGGTATATAAACATCAAAAAATAGATATCAAAAATCCCTTAACGAGAAAGAATATAGAGCGTTGAGGGATTTTTTTTAACCCCTTCTCAGTAAGCTTGTTATTTATTCTTATATTTGTGAAAGTGTGAAAACCATAACTTAACTTTATAATCATGATTAACAGAAGACGTTTCTTTAAGACCTCGTTAGCCGCAGGTGCTACCGCTTTTTGGGGAACTCAAGCTCAGGCTAACCCCAATTCATTAACAAACGCATCCGAATTGCCAACTGATTATATCCCGGATAGAAAAGGGAAATCAGTATTGGGTTTACGAACAAAGCCCCTACCAACTGTACGTGTTGGGGTAGTGGGGTTAGGAAGAGGGCATGGGGCTGTGGCTGCTATGTCTCAAATTGAAGGGGCAGAAGTTGTTGCCTTGTGTGATTTGAGTACAGACCGGGTCAATAATTGTCAGCAAGAATTGAAAAAGAGAGGGCGCAAAGAAGCAGCCATCTATACCGGTCCGGAAGACTGGAAGAAAATGTGTGAACGTGAAGATATAGACTTAATATACAACGCCACGCCTTGGGAATTACATGTTCCTATCGCTTTGTATGCGATGGATCATGGAAAACATGTGGCAATTGAAGTACCTGCAGCATTGACGGTCAGCGATTGCTGGGCGTTGGTCGATAAAGCTGAAGAGAAGCAACTGCATTGTATGATGCTGGAAAACTGTTGTTACGACTTTTTTGAGCTGGCTACATTAAACATGGCTAGAAAAGGAGTGTTGGGTGAGATAATTCATGGCGAAGGAGCTTATATTCATGACCTGAGATCATCTAAGTTTAATGGCTATTACAAACACTGGCGTTTGGAGTTTAGTAAAAATCATACCGGAAATCCCTATCCGACACATGGACTTGGACCGATTGCTCAAATACTTGGGATAAATCAAGGTGACCGTATGGATTACTTGTCTTCTGTTTCTACAAATCAGTATGGGCTGAAGCTTTGGGCTGAAAATAACTTAAAGGATGATGAACGAATTACACAGTCTGAACGGTATAAACTGGGTGATATGAATACGACTATTATACACACCGTCAATGGAAAGAGTATAATGATTCAGCACGATACGACTTCTCCCAGACCTTACTCACGTATTCATCTTGTGCAAGGAACCAAAGGAACGGCTATTAAATATCCGTTTGAGAAGATAGCCATTCAACCGAATGCTCATGATTTCTTGAATGATGAAGAACAGAAAAAACTTTTACAGCAGTATGAACATCCACTCAGTAAATATATTGGTGAGCGTGCACGTGAAGCAGGTGGACATGGTGGAATGGACTTTATCATGGTTTGGCGATTGATTTATTGTTTGCGCAATGGTTATCCGCTCGACCAGTCTGTTTATGATGCTGCGTCTTGGTCTTGTCTGGTTGAATTGACTGAAAGATCGGTGTTAAATAAAAGCCAATCAGTTGCTATACCTGACTTTACACGTGGAGCATGGAAAGATTATGCTCCATGGCCTGTGATAGATATGGAGAAGGTACTTCATGGATAAGATGAAGTGTAAAGTAGAAAACTAAAAGAAGAAAGAAGTGTAGTTATCAGAGGTTTAGGAATAATCGACGATAACTACACTTTTTATATATGATTCGCTGTTAATTGGCACTTCTTGGTCTGCGGTCGAAGAACGGATTTTTAGAACCGATGCTTATAGGTATGGCCATTACACATCCACATCCATCACCTAATATGTTTAAGCTTTGTGCAGCCAGTCCGGCGCTGAACATAACCCGGGTGTCTAAGTGTAAATCGGCAGCGGTAGCACAGGCTGACCCAACAGCAATGCCAATGTCTACCGAATTAATAGCACAGGGTACAGATGCCGGCTTTTCTGTACAAGTAGGAAAGCCACAATGATTGCAATTTAATCCTTGAGTTTGACTCCTGCTTCCTATAATTAGTACGACTTCTGCAGCCAATATATTTTCAGCATCACGCAAAAAGAACTTGAGCCCATTTTCTTGTTGTAGTCGATACATTTCATCTGAGAGTGATTTTATGTCTTCATCAGTTAGTAGGGCTATTTCTATCAAATCTAATCCTTTCCCTTTGGGAGCTGTGCGTGCAGCAGTCATCATCTGCTGTGCTGCATATAGGGCCTGTTAGTGGCGATTGTTTCGTTCGTTCAGTATCATGTTTAGTCTTCTATTTCAAGGTTTGTCATTCTTTCAGTAGCTGTAAAAGGATAGTCCGGATAGTCAAAAATATCAAAAGAAGGTTCTGTTTCTCCCTCCGTATATTGCCAGATAGAGCGATATTCATTGATGTCTTCACCCATCTCTTTTAGTTGACGCAAATAGGCGGCTATTGATTTATTTTCAACAATATAAATATCTCCCATTTTGTCAATAATTGGACTGTGCTTGCGTGTTTCATCATGTCGAAATTGATGAATCCGCTCTCCTTGTGGCGTGATTCCTACTATTTTGAACGTCATGCTTTTTCCAATGGCAGGCAGATTCAGCACACTTCTATCGGTTGATGCAAAAGGCAAGTTATTCTTCTTAAGAAATCGACTCAGGTTATTGGTTAGTTCAGAAGGATTAAGAACCAGTTTGTTGAATTCATCTTTCTTCTCAGAAGGAATGACTCCGAATGATTTTTCCTCAAATACTTCTTGCATTGACCGACTGATTGGAGCATATACAGCATAGTTTTCTTGAAAACCTTTGACTGAGAATGTATAGTAGCAGAGTACACCTAAAGAATTTAACTTTTTTCTAAGCTGAGCTGTGTGCCCTCTTCGGGATGCTGCAACATTATATACAAGCTGATTCGTGATATGCCATCCGGTTGATAAAATATCTTTGATAGCTCGTTGGGTATCCGGTGTAATCTCAAGTGGAGATTGGAAATGGCTTTGTATGACGAATTGTTTAATGCCTGCTTGAGATGCCTTTTCCTTAAACTCTTTCAGGATAGTAACCAGACTATCCGTCACCCGGAAGGGCAAATAAGCGAGTAATCTTGTTCCTAACCGGACTCGTTGTATTTCAGCATATTTTTCTCCATCAGGTCTGGAAAGGTTGGCTTTACGCTTCCGTTCTGCCATGATGCAGATGGCGTTTAGTATTTTTTCTAACGTTTTGTCTTGACTCATTAAAGCATCTCCGCCAGTGATAAGAATGTCACGCAGCTGCGTGTCTTCTTCGAAATATTTCATAAGCCGACGGAGCTTTTTCTCCCATGTATCTCCCGGTTTTAGTTTTTTGAAATCAAAATTTAGGCGTTCGCTCTGAAAGTCATACATGCGCTGACAGGATGCACACAGACCGCCACACGCACGACCTATTGAATCAGGTATCATGATGGCCACTTCCGGATATCGCCTGTGTATGTTGTTTCCTTCAGGCAGAATCCATCCGGCGGCATTGGGTTTTCCATCTTCTACGATGTCTTCTTTTTCCCATGCTTTGATATTCCCATAGGTGTCTACCAGTTCTTCCGAATATAATACGTATGAACGAATGGTCTCGTCGTCATATCCATCCGAAGAAGTGTTGAGGAGTGAAAGATAATAAGGAGTGACAAAGAATGGCATTCCTTTCTTCCTGCCGGCTTTGAGTATACTTAATGTTTCATCAGAGAGTGTTTTGTTTAAGAATGTATATAGTTCGGTAGGGCTTTTGATAGCCATAGCTAGATGAAATTTATAGTTGTTCCACCATTCATGTAGTTTGGCTCTTTTTTCTTCTCGGCTAGCTCCTTCTTCAAAACGATATTTTGACGTAGTAGATTTACGCGCTTCTATTTTATTAATTAATAAATCAATGATATGTTCTTTGTTGGTATTTCTATTTTCAATGATTTCTTTATTTAAACCATTAGGCCATCGTTTCATAACTTTGTTTAGACCGGACTTGCTGAGTGTTTTTCCTCTAGGATGATCTAGCTCAATAAATTGGAAAAGTAAGTCTAAAAATAATTCCGGCGTAGCCTCTTCTTTCAGCTCATCACGTAGAAATAACCATAGCAACTCAATCGTATTGATTTTGATATGTTGTTCGGTTGATAACTCGTAAATCGTTTTTCCATCAAAATTGATTAAACGTAAGATGCGCTGTTTGGCTTTTTCTCGCAGTATATGTTCTTCTGATACTGTCGATACATACGATGATACATAATCAGCCAATAATCTTTTAAATTCATCATTCGTATTTGAGCTTTTTGCTAAAGCTTTTAACTGAGGGAGGTATTTGTCATAACTTTTCTTTAAACGGTGTAAATCAGATATTAATATTTCTTTCTTAAGCATATAATTTTGTTTTTCTAAAAAATAAGGATAATCGCTTTTTGTGCAAGTTTACAAATGTAATCTTTTTTCTCTAAAAAGCTAATTTTCTCAACCGAAATAATGTATTTGATATTGAAAAGTGTATTTTTTTGTAAAAAGATAAGCAAGTTGTTTTCATTTCAATGGGGTCGTATGTCTTTTTCTTACAAAACGACAAAGTTGTTTTTCTGTATTCCAGTCTGGATGAGCGTTTAGCCGATTTTTAGCCTAATAAAATGTATTTTTAATGCAGATTTAATAATTATCTTTGAAGGTGATAATCATAACTAAATCAAAGAATTTAATATATGGATGACCAGATTAAACAAATAGCTGAGCGAATTAAAGGATTGCGTGATGCTTTAGATATTTCTGTTGAGGAGATGGCAGAAACAGTAGGTTGCCCTTTGGATAAATATATTCAATTGGAAACAGGGTCGAGTGATATTTCGGTGAGTGTTTTGCAGAAGATATCGAAAAAGTACAACATTGAACTTACTACGCTAATGTTTGGTGATGAACCTAAAATGAGTAGTTATTTTATTACGCGTAGAGGAAAAGGCGTTGCCGTTGAGCGGACTAAGGCGTATAAATATCAGTCGCTTGCTGCCGGATTCTCCAAGCGAAAGGCTAATCCATTTATGGTAACTGTACATCCAAAGCCTGAAGAAACGCCTATTTATCTTAATTCACACACCGGGCAAGAGTATAATTTTATTATTACGGGTCGACTGCTTATTCAAATAAATGGTAAAGACCTTATTCTGGAAGAAGGAGATAGTATTTACTTTGATTCGGCACTTCCTCATGGAATGAAAGCACTGGATGGTCAGCTGGTTCATTTTCTGGCCGTAATTCTTTAACTAATTAATCACTAAGAATATATCATAAATTATGGTAGAACGATTTCTTAAACAAACAACATTTGTTTCACAAGATGATTTCGAGAAAAACTTTCAACTAATTATCCCCGATAACTTCAATTTTTCTTATGATGTGATGGATGTGTGGGCTGCTGAAGCCCCTAATAAAAGAGCGATGTGCTGGACCAATGATCATGGTGAGCATATTGACTTCACCTTTGCACAGTTGAAAGAGCACACCGATAATACAGCCTCTTATTTCCAGTCGTTAGGTATAGGAAAGGGCGATTGTGTGATGCTTATCTTAAAAAGAAGGTATGAGTTTTGGTTTAGCATATTAGCCTTGCATAAAATAGGAGCTATTACGATTCCTGCTACTCATTTGCTGACTAAAAAGGATATTGTCTACCGCAACAATGCTGCCGGTATTAAGGCTATTGTTTGCGCCGGAGAAGAAGAAATATTTACCCATATACGAGATGCAATGCCGGACTCTCCTACCTTAAAGAAGGTTATTTCGGTAGGACCTTCAGTGCCTGCTGATTTTGAAGACTTTCATAAAGGAGTGGAGCAAGCTGCTCCGTTTGTACGTCCGGAAGCAATTAATAACAATGAAGATATATCATTGATGTATTTTACGTCCGGAACAACGGGAGATCCTAAGATGGTTGCTCATGACTATACGTTTGGACTAGGACATATTGTTACGGCTAAATTCTGGCACAATCTAAATGAAGAAAGCATCCATTTGACGATTGCTGATACCGGATGGGGGAAGGCAGCCTGGGGCAAGCTATATGGACAATGGATAGTTGGTGCAACGGTTTTTGTGTATGACCACGAAAAGTTTACGCCTGCAGATATGTTAGCCATTATTGAGAAGTATCGGATTACATCTCTTTGTGCGCCCCCTACAATCTATCGCTTCTTGATACGTGAAGACTTGACAAAATATGATTTGTCGTCTTTAGAATATTGTACGATTGCGGGTGAAGCTTTGAACCCATCTGTCTATGAAACATTCTATAAACTTACAGGTATTAAGCTGCGTGAAGGGTTTGGTCAGACTGAGGTTTCCTTACCTATTGCAACGTACCCATGGACAGAGCCTAAGCCCGGATCAATGGGGCTGCCCAGTCCACAGTATCATGTTGATTTGATACGTCCGGATGGAAGTCAGGCAGAAGACGGCGAGCAGG
Organism: uncultured Parabacteroides sp.; assembly: GCA_964610765.1. Taxonomy (GTDB): domain Bacteria; phylum Bacteroidota; class Bacteroidia; order Bacteroidales; family Tannerellaceae; genus CAZSWS01. The sequence goes on along the minus strand of CAZSWS010000045.1, from coordinate 7,990 downwards.
GTGAAATTATTATTCGTACCGGCAATACTCGTCCGATAGGTTTATTCAAGGAATATTATAAAGATCAGGCATTGACCCGCCGTGTTTGGCACGATGGAATATATCATACGGGCGATGTAGCATGGAGAGATGAAGACGGTTTCTTCTGGTATATAGGTCGTACGGATGATGTCATAAAAAGTTCGGGCTACCGCATTGGACCTTTCGAAGTAGAAAGTGCATTGATGACACACGAAGCAGTTGTTGAGTGTGCAATCACCGGAGTGCCTGACGAAGTAAGAGGGCAGGTTGTGAAAGCTACGATTGTTTTATCGGCAGCATATAAAGAACGTGCCGGAGACGATTTGATAAAAGAACTGAAAGACCATGTCAAAAAAGTTACTGCTCCGTATAAATACCCTCGTGTGATAGAGTTCGTAGATGAATTGCCCAAAACCATTAGTGGCAAGATACGAAGAGTAGAAATTCGCGAGAAAGACAATCAGTAAAAAGTGGAAAAGCAATTTACACGAATAGCGGTCAAAATAGGCAGTAATGTGTTGACGCGGGCTGACGGCACGTTAGATGTTACTCGGATGTCACATTTGGTAGATCAGGTGGCTGAGTTGTATCGAATTGGTATTGAGATTGTTTTAATCTCATCCGGTGCAGTGGCTTCGGGAAGAAGTGAAATCACTCCGTTGAGAAAGCTGGATCAGGTTTCTGCTCGCCAATTGTACTCGTCGGTTGGACAAGCAAAGTTGATAAATCGCTACTACGAGCTTTTCAGGGAGCATAAAATTCCCTGTGGGCAAGTGTTGACTACGAAAGAGAGTTTCTCAAGCCGGACACACTACCTGAATCAGAAAAACTGCATGGATACCATGTTGACTAATGGGGTAATTCCCATTGTGAATGAGAATGATACGGTTTCAGTGACGGAGTTGATGTTTACGGACAATGACGAGCTATCCGGGCTAATTGCTGCCATGATGGATATGGATGCATTGATAATATTGAGCAATGTAGATGGGATTTTCACAGGCAACCCAAGCTCGCCCGATGCTACGTTGATTCGAGAAATTAATCCTTCGACTACGGATATATCTTCCTGTATTCAAACAGAACAAACGTCGTCGTTTGGACGAGGAGGAATGCTGACTAAATATACCATTGCCAGCAAAGTAGCTGACGAAGGAATACCGGTTGTTATAGCCAATGGCAAGCGAAGTAATATTCTTTTAAATCTTATTCAGCATATTGAAGACACCCCTTGTACTTGCTTTGTTGCGTCCGACAAGCCGGTGAGCAGTATGAAAAAGTGGATAGCACACTCCGAAGGGTTTGCAAAAGGTATGATCTGTGTGAATAGTGGAGCAGCCGAAGCCCTTAGAGGAAATACAGCCTCCAGTGTTTTACTTGTTGGAGTAGTACGGATTGAGGGTGATTTCGAAAAAGAAGATATTGTACGCGTCTGCGATATGGGTGAAAACCAAATTGGGGTAGGGCGTGTAGCTTACGATAGTGTAGAAGCAAAAGCCCTATTGGGTCAAAAAGGTTTAAAGCCTTTGATACATTACGATTACTTATATATAGATTGAAAAAAGAAAAGAATGGAAACGCTCCAGTTGATTCATAAAGCAGTTAAAGCTTCTCGATTATTAAGAACGCTAGATGAGGATTTGATTCCCTCCGTACTAGAGCAAATAGCTGCGGCATTGAGTCAGTTTACGACTGAAATACTAACAGCTAATCGGGTGGACTTAGAACGTATGGATACAAATGATCCGAAGTATGATCGCCTGAAACTAACGGAAGATCGCATACAGGCCATGGCGGCTGACATGCTTGCTGTGGCAAACTTGCCTAGTCCCGTAGGTCGTGTGATGGATGAAGTAGAACGCCCTAATGGGATGCGCATACGTAAGGTAAGCGTTCCTTTTGGTGTGATTGGCATTATTTATGAAGCCCGGCCGAATGTGACAACTGATGTGTTTTCTCTTTGTCTTCGGAGTGGCAATGCTTGTGTGTTGAAAGGAGGAACGGATGCCGAACAATCCAATCGGGCATTGGTACGTATCATTTCGAACGTATTAAGCGATTATGGCATAGAACCTGCAATGTGTACACTGCTTCCATCAACAAGAGAGGCAACTCATACCTTGCTGCATGCAGAAGGTCTGGTCGATTTGATTATACCACGAGGTGGGCAGTCTCTGATTCGCTTTGTTCGAGAGAATGCTCGTATCCCGGTCATAGAAACCGGAGCCGGAGTTTGTCATACCTACTTTGATGCTACCGGTGACCCGCAGAAAGGTAAAGCCATCGTTAAGAATGCAAAAACCAGACGAGTGAGTGTATGCAATGCATTAGATTGTTTGCTTGTCCATCAAGACCGTTTGGCTGATATCCCTTCTTTATGCGAAGAATTGGCAAAAGATCAGGTCATAATTTATGCCGACAAAGAGGCTTTGGACGTTTTAACTGATAACTATCCGGAACATTTATTACAGCAGGCAACGGATGAGAGTTTTGGTACGGAGTTTTTAGACTATAAGATGAGCCTGCGTGTGGTGAAAACGATTGAAGAGGCTTTGGAACATATATCTACCTATAGTTCCGGACATAGTGAGTGTATCGTGGCTGAATCGCCCGAAGCTATTCGGTTGTTTGAGCAAATGGTGGATGCCGCTTGTGTCTATGCCAATGTATCGACGGCTTTTACTGACGGAGCACAGTTTGGCATGGGAGGAGAAATAGGAATCAGTACGCAAAAACTTCATGCACGTGGTCCTATGGGGCTTAAAGAACTAACTACCTACAAGTATATCATTGAGGGAGAAGGACAAATAAGAACTAATTAATTAATAGAAATAGAGATGAAACATTTTACATGTGTACAGGATATTGGCAACTTAAAGCAAGCGATAGAAGAAGCACTTACCATAAAGAAAGACCGTTATGCATACACGCATTTGGGTAAAAATAAAACCTTGTTGATGGTTTTCTTTAATTCAAGCTTGCGCACCCGTTTGAGCACACAAAAAGCAGCTACCAATTTAGGTATGAATGTGATTGTGCTGGATGTAAACCAGGGAGCATGGAAACTGGAAACAGAACGTGGCGTAATTATGGATGGAGATAAAAGTGAGCATCTGTTGGAAGCGATTCCGGTGATGGGCTGCTATTGTGATGTTATCGGTGTTCGTTCGTTTGCTCGCTTTGAAAGCAAAGAAGATGATTATACAGAAAAGGTGCTCAATCAGTTTATTCAATATTCCGGTCGTCCGGTATTTAGTATGGAAGCCGCTACTCGGCATCCTTTGCAAAGCTATGCCGACCTGATAACTATCGAAGAATACAAGAAGAAAGACCGCCCGAAGGTAGTGATGACATGGGCACCACATCCCAATGCGCTGCCGCAAGCTGTTCCGAATAGCTTTGCTGAATGGATGAATGCTGCCGATTATGACTTTGTCATTACTCACCCGGAAGGCTATGAGCTGGATCCGGCTTTTGTTGGAAATGCTAAAGTAGAATATAACCAACAAAAAGCTTTTGAAGATGCTGACTTTATATATGCCAAAAATTGGGCTGCCTATTCAGATCCTAATTATGGAAAGGTGCTTAGCCGAGACCGTGCATGGACGGTAGATACCGAGAAGATGGCACTGACGAATAATGCTTATTTTATGCATTGCTTACCTGTTCGTAGAAACATGATTGTAACCGACGATGTGATTGAAAGTCCACAAAGTATCGTCATTCCCGAAGCAGCCAATCGCGAAATATCGGCTCAGGCTGTCTTGAAGAAAATTCTGGAATCGCTCTAAATATAGATATATAGTTTTCTATTATAGACGAGCCTTGTTGACTAATTCTGTCGGCAAGGCTCGTTTGTTTTTCTTATGATACTTACCGTAGGTGCAGAATTTATGCTCTAAATGGTTTATACCTCATCATATGGTTACGAAAGTTTCTACCCACTGCTGAATTATTTGCCTGATAGGTGACAGTAAGTAGAAAAACGCCTGCCTTTTGATTTTTTTAATAGGGGCAACTAATCGGCTCACAGCTGTGAGCCGATCGGTCCACAATTGTGAGCCAATCAGTCCACAGCTGTGAGCTAACCGGTCCACAGCTGTGAGCCGATTAGTTTGGCATAATCTTTTTATTAAAACATGGTGCTTTTTTTTATATTTCTTTCTATACGTTTAGGTAAGCTCCTTTATAATGTGTAAATTGGAACTGTATTATTGCTTGTATAACAATTAGATAGCTCTGTGGAGTGATTTGAGGAAAGAACTATGAAACGAATATATTTATGTGTATTGATGGTTTGCTTTACATTCGGAGTTGCTTCTTGTCAAAACAAATCCACAAAAGCAGCTCAAAAAAAAGATACTACTATGAACGACACACATCCGTATAGCAAAGAAGTAAAGCGTTTGGTCAATGGATTAAAATCGAAAGGAATCAAAGATAAGCGAGTGTTAGATGCCATAGCGACTATTCCTCGCCATGCTTTTGTGAGCGAGCAATATGTGCCTTATGCATACGAGGATAAACCTTTGCCTATTGGCAGAAATCAAACCATATCGCAACCTTACACGGTCGCTTTCCAAACGGAACTTTTGCAATTAAAACCCGGCGAGAAAGTGTTGGAAATTGGTACAGGAAGTGGTTATCAGGCGGCCGTGCTTTGTGAAATAGGAGCAGAGGTATATAGCATTGAGCGCCACTATCCGTTGCATCAGCAAGCTAAAGAATTGTTGGAATCGCTCAATTACAACCCTTCTTTACATTATGGTGATGGGTATGAAGGATTGCCGGATGATGCTCCATTCGATAAAATATTAATCACAGCTGCCACGAAAGAGTTTCCTCCCAAATTATTGAAACAGCTGAAGGTTGGTGGACTAATGGTTGCACCCATTGGTGACGATCGCGGTCAAACTATGACGGTAGTTAAGCGTGTCTCTGCTGATAAATACCGAGAGTCAACCCACGGTGGGTTTGTGTTTGTTCCGATGAAAGAAGGAGTGGAAAACTAGCGATTAATTTGTTTTTAGTCTATGATTTCGAAACGCACCAACATGGAGTAATTCATTTTGATGGTACGGAATGTTTTAAAATGTTCTACGTCAGAAGAGTAAACGTTACTTATTTGAGATAGCGTGGGATAAGACATTCGGTCTTGAGGCTCCACGATGCGGATGACTTTTCCTATTCGCTTTCCCAAAGCTTCGGTCAGGTATGCTGCTTTCTTTTGTGCTGCTTTCAAAGCATTTACTTTCCCCTTTTCATGGTAGGTCAGGATGTCTTTATTATTCATCCCTGCAATGTGCATCGAATTAACTCCTTTTGTATCAACTATTTTTAGAAT
>CAZSWS010000045.1:0-2525 GCA_964610765.1 uncultured Parabacteroides sp. | reverse complement strand
AGTGAACGAAAAGAACCGCATTGATGCAATTATCGTATCTTTACTTATCTAATTTTATAATATATCAAACATGAATACATCGGAACAGTTAAATATAGGAGCTCATTTATCAACCACAAAAGGTTATTTAGCCATGGGTAAGGAAGCCTTAAAAATGCAGGCAAATACCTTTCAGTTTTTCACTCGTAACCCCCGTGGAGGGAGTGCGAAAGAAATTATTCAATCTGATGCAGATGCGTTGGCTGAGCTGATGAAAGAACATGGCTTTGCTCCTTTATTGGCGCATGCTCCCTATACACTCAATCTATGCTCCTCAAATCCTCAAACCCGTTCATTTGCTAAAGAAATGATGGCTGACGACCTGAAGCGTATGGAGCAAATCCCCTGTTATTTGTACAACTTTCATCCGGGCAGTCATACCGGACAAGGGGTGGATGTGGGGATTGAACAAATTATTGACGCATTGAACGAGGTGATGTATCCGGAGCAAACGGTAACTGTTTTGCTTGAAACAATGGCAGGAAAAGGTAGTGAGGTGGGCAGTGCGTTCGAAGAAATTCGCCGCATCATTGATGGTGTTAAGCTACAAGACAAGATAGGGGTATGTTTGGACACGTGTCATATTTACGATGCCGGTTATGACATCAAAAATGATTTAGACGCTGTGATCGAAGAATTTGACCGGGTGATAGGGCTGGAACGTTTGCATGCGATTCACTTGAACGATACGATGAACCCTATAAGTAGCCATAAAGACAGACATCAGAAAATAGGCGAGGGACATTTGGGATTAGAGGCTATCTTGCGTGTCGTTAATCACCCAAAACTTCGTCATCTGCCCTTTTTACTGGAAACCCCGAATGATAATGAAGGCTATGCCACAGAAATAGCCTTGTTGAAATCTCATTTTAAAACACCGGTTGAAGCCTGATTTTTGTATAGATAGCTTTGCTGTTTAGCAGATATAAAAGGAATTGAAGCAAAAAAACAAGTTTGTTTCTTGAAAATATGTTTACTTTCGGGGAATGAGTAATTTGTAATTGAAATAGTAACTAAAACCTAATACAAACTTTACTATAAGACCATGAAACGACGCAAGATTTTAGTGTAAATAAATCAGTCTTATTATTACCTAATAATCTGCAAGTTCCATACGACCTTAGTATTAAAAACTATCATTGACGTATGAAAGAATTAAAAATGTTTATCGACGGTCAGTTCGTCGAAAATCCATCCGGAAAATGGATTGATGTATTAAACCCATCAACAGAAGAAGTGAATTGCCGCATGCCCGAAGGTACCATCGAAAATGCTAAAATGGCTATTGATGCTGCTGAAAAGGCTCAACCTTTATGGGAAAAGCTGCCTGCTGTAGAACGAGGGGCTTATTTGATAAAAATGGCTGAGGGTATTCGTAAAAGAGAAAAAGAACTGACGGATATCATTGTTAGAGAAGGAGGAAAAACACAAGGACTAGCCAACGTTGAAGTCTTATTCACCGCCGACTATTTGGAGTATATGGCCGGATGGGCTAGACGCTATGAGGGTGAAATAATCCAAAGTGACCGTCCGAAAGAGAGTATCTTCTTATTCAAAAAAGCAATCGGTGTCACGACCGGTATTTTACCCTGGAACTTCCCGTTTTTCTTAATTGCCCGTAAAGCTGCTCCGGCACTTGTAACCGGAAATACCATTGTGGTGAAACCGAGCCAGGTTACTCCTGAGAATGCCTATGTTTTTGCACAAATCGTTGAAGAGATAGGCTTACCCAAAGGGGTGTTTAACCTTGTGATGGGGCGTGGATCAGTGATTGGGAATGAATTGGCCGCTAATCCAAAAGTGGGCATGGTGAGCCTGACCGGAAGTGTAGGAGCGGGCATTCAGACCATGGCTGCTGCAGCTCAGAATGTGACAAAAGTATCGTTAGAGTTAGGCGGAAAAGCTCCGGCTATCGTGATGGACGATGCCGATATGGAACTAGCTGTAAACTCAATTGTGGCTTCTCGCGTGATAAATACCGGACAAGTATGTAACTGTGCAGAAAGAGTCTATGTACATAAAAAAGTAAAAGCTGAATTTACAGAAAAACTTGTCGCAGCAATGAAAGCTGTGAAGGTAGGTAATCCTTGTGAAGTAGCTGATTTGGACATGGGTCCTTTAGTAGAAGAAAAAGCATTGAAATCGATTGAAGAGAAAGTGGCTAAAGCGGTTGAGCAGGGTTGTACTCTCTTATGTGGTGGTAAACGTATAGGCACAAAAGGTTACTTCTTTGAGCCTACTGTTTTAGGTCAAGCGACGCAGAAAATGGATATTGTTCAAGAAGAAACATTTGGTCCGGTACTGCCTATTGTTGAGTTTGAGGATATTGAGCAAGCATTGGAATGGGCTAACGACTGCGAGTATGGATTGACTTCGTCGGTTTACACTGAGAGTCTGGAGACTGCTGTGAAGTTGGTACGTGGATTGAAGTTTGGTGAAACCTATATCAATCGTGAAAACTTTGAAGCTATGCAAGGTTTCCATGC
>CAZSWS010000044.1:14260-23460 GCA_964610765.1 uncultured Parabacteroides sp. | reverse complement strand
GACTGGGTAAGTTATTCACGTAATATATTATGTGTTGTCTTTTTTATTATATTTGAAAGTCAGCAGTTTAGTATATATATGTTGGCATACCTATTTAAAATCTATACCTATGAGAAAGATTTGTTTTGTTGTTGTGTGCTTGCTATTTTTAGGAATATCTATACTATGGACAGATGAGTCTCGTATGTGCGGATTTATTTGTCAAACAGTCTTTACAATCGGGTATATTCTATACATTTGTAAAAGCCAAATTTGGAGCACATAAATGAAAAGGATTTTCTTAGTAGGATATATGGGTGCGGGAAAAACGACCATCGGTAAATTACTAGCCAAGCAAATGGGGCTGTCGTTTGTTGATTTAGATTATTATATTGAAAATCGATACCATAAATCAATTTCTGAATTATTTAAAGAAAAGGGCGAAGAGGCTTTTAGAGATATAGAACAGAAATTATTGAGAGAGGTTTGTGAGTTTGAAGAGGTTGTTATTTCCACCGGTGGAGGTGTGCCTTGCTTTTATGACAATATGAACTATATGAATGAAAAAGGGTATACGGTCTATTTGAAAGCTTCACCTCAGGAATTGGCTGACCGGATAGAACCCAACAAACAGAGTCGCCCGGTCTTAGCCGGACGTTCGGGAGAAGACTTATTGCGTTTTATTGAAAAAACACTTGAAAAACGGGGCATATATTATGAGCAAGCAGCCCTTGTTTATCATGCGGAGAAGATGAATACCAAAAAGGAAATAGATATACATGTGGGCGAATTGATTGCATTGTTGACTAAATGATATGGAAATACCTAAAAAAACTATTTATTCAAGCGCTTATATTCCTCAGGAATTGTTGAAGGAGTTGACTAAATCCGGACAACAGTTAACCATCGGAATACCTTGTGAACGAACGCCCGGAGAGCGTCGTTTAGCATTAACACCGGGGACGGTGCAGGTGTTGGTCAATTTGGGTTATCGGGTGCTTGTCGAATCTGCCGCAGGTCATGGAATTAATTATGGTGATGCTTACTATTCTGAACAAGGAGCAGAAATTGTAGAGACCCCTCAAGAAGTATTTGCAGCTGATATTATCATGAAAATATTGCCACCAACGGTTAGTGAGGTGGCTATGATGAAGGCGCGTTCGGCTGTGTTTTCGATGATTCAGTTGAATCAATATACACGCGAAGCCTATGCGCTGATGATGGTTAAGCGTATGATAGGCTTAGCTTATGAATTGTTGCCTGATGATTCAGGACAATACCCTATTCTTCAAACAATCTCTGAAATAGAAGGCATGACGGCTGTGATGATTGCTGCTGACTTGATGAGTAATCGTCAAGGGGGAAAGGGGATTTTGCTGGGAAGTGTTCCGGGTGTGCCTCCTACTGAAATGTTGATTGTAGGGGCAGATGAAGCTGCTGTGGCTGCTGCTCGGGCTGCATTGAACCATGGGGCTATTGTCAAGGTTTTTGATGACGATGTGCAAAAGTTGCGTCAGCTGCAAAATGCAGTCGGTCAAAAAATATTCACTTCCAGCTTCCATCCGCAAGTGTTGCGCAATGCTTTCAAAACGGCTGATGTCGTGATTGGTTCTATGCGATATATGAAGTTGTACAAGCATTATGTCATAGCTGAAGACCTTGTGCGGAGCATGAAGCATGGAGCAGTGTTGATTGACTTGCGTATTAATCAGGGTGGTTGCTTTGAAACAACTTGTTGCCGATTACCCAACGAGGAAGATGTGTTTGAAAAATATGGAGTTTTGCATTACTGCAAACCGAATATTAGTAACGATGTGGCTCGGACTACCACGATGGCTTTTAGTAATGTGCTGCTTCCTATCCTTCAGCAAATCAGTGATCAGCGAAGTGTAAATGGCGTGATTCTGTCTGATAAAGCTTTCCGTCAGGGAGTGTATATGTATTATGGAAAAACGGTGAATGAATTCTTGTCATCTCACTTTGACTTTCCTTACCACAATATCGATATATATTTAGCCGCGCATTAATTTACGTTGTATCTATATGTTTTAGTAAGCTCTTTTGTATAATGCTTTGAGCTCGCTTATATATTATCATTAAAAACTCATTTTGTCTTTTATTCAATCACGATAAACCAGCCTCTTCTATCATCCTGATTGAGTATATGCCGTTGTAATGTATATTCTCTTCGTAGACTTCTCTTTTTTGTTTTTAATATGTGTTTTTGTTTTATAAGTTTACGTATAAACTGCATACTGTGCAGCCTTTTGATGTAAGCTACATGAGGAACACAAAAATACAGCGTCTGATATTTATCCGGGTATGATGGGTTGTTCTGCCAATTATATATGTACAGCGAAATATATAGACGAATTAAACCAATATGGATAATTATGAACTGGATAGAAGAATATAATAAAAGAATTTGCACAGTAGAACAGGCTATTAAAGCAATTAAAAATGGTGATTATGTTGTTTTTTCCCATGCTTGTGCTATCCCTGTTGTAGTGCCAAAGGCATTAATGGCTCATAAAGAAAATTATCGTGATGTGCATATTTTCCACATGCTTGCTATTGGCGAAGGCGTCTATTTAGAACCTGAAGCAGATGGTCATTTTCGTTTGATTACTTGCTTTGCCGGAGAGAATTCTCGCCAGGCTTTGGCTGAAAAAAGAGCTGATTTCTTTCCTTGTTTTTTTAGTCTTGTTCCTTTTACACTGGGGCGCTCATTCCCGGTTGATGTAGCTGTAGTGCAGTTGTCTCCTCCTAATGAGCAAGGTTATTGCAGTTTTGGGATTTCTTGTGACTATACAAAGCCTGCAGCCGAAAAGGCGGCTATTGTCATTGCAGAGATGAATGAGAAAATGCCCTTCGTGGGTGGCGATAATCAGATACATGTATCTAAATTGGACTATATTATTCCTTGTTCGTACGACTTACCCGAAATACCGGCTCCTGAAATATCTGAAGTTGAAAAGAATATAGGCAAACATTGTGCTTCTCTAATTGATGATGGTTCAACGCTACAAGTAGGGATTGGAGCCATTCCGGAGGCAGTCTTGCTGTTTTTGAAAGATAAAAAAGATTTGGGTATTCATACTGAAATGTTTTCTGACGGAGTCGTTGAACTCATTAAATCAGGCGTTATAACCGGAAACAGGAAAACATTACACCCTAAAAAGATTGTATCTACTTTCTTAATGGGAAGTCGAAAGCTATATGATTTTGTCGATAATAACCCGGATGTGGAGTTGTATCCGGTAGACTATACGAATGATCCGTGGGTAATAGGGAAGAATGAAAAACTTATCTCTATCAATTCCTGTATGGAGGTTGATTTGATGGGGCAGGTTGCGGCTGAATCGCTCGGGTTACGGCAGTTTAGTGGTGTAGGCGGGCAGGTTGATTATTTAAGGGGAGTGGCCGTCTCACGCGGAGGGAAGTCCATAATAGCCATGCCATCTACGGCTGCTAATGGAACAAAATCTCGTATCGTTCCGTTTTTGACAGAAGGGGCAGCCATAACTACTTCTCGCAATGATTTAGATTATATTATTACAGAATACGGTATTGCTCATTTACGGGGAAGGACGTTGAAGCAACGTGCAGAATGTTTAATCCGCATTGCGCATCCTAATTTCAGAGAAATGCTTATGGAAGAGTATCATAAGCGATTTTGAGGTTTTTCGATTTGCTTTTTGAGTAGTGTTTATGTGCGATAAAGAGTGTTTATGAATAATCCCGTGAGGGGTTGATGAAAAAATTTGTTGATGAAAAGAGTTGATGTGTAAAGTAATCAGCTCTTTTCTGTTTTTACCTAAAATCTGTGAGAAAATGATTGTTGCGTTGATTTTACGTCTGATTTTTCCGCTGCAAAGCGCATGCTTGATGCATAATAAATGCCATAATTAAACTGTTTTATATAATAATTTGTACTTTTGTTTGTCAAATTATTGAAAAAACATCATATTGTTTAGATTTAGTGGATATGAAAATCTTTAATGCTACTCGTGAAAGTTCCCTTTGAAGCATGGTGGAAAAGGGCTATCTTCGAGCAGAGAATATAAACCAATGTTCTTCTTATTTTTCACAGATAATACAGCTATTTATATAATAATTCAGGTATATGAAAGATGAAGTAAAAGTCAAATCGTTGCGTAACGTGACTATCCGCTTTTCAGGGGATAGTGGAGACGGTATGCAGTTGACAGGGAGTATTTTCTCCAACTTGTCGGCTATTCTAGGAAATGAAATATCGACATTTCCTGACTATCCGGCTGAAATACGTGCTCCTCAGGGAACACTAAGTGGGGTATCCGGCTTTCAGGTAAGGCTAGGTTCCGGACAAGTTTATACACCGGGGGATAGAGCCGATGTGTTAGTTGCTATGAATCCTGCCGCATTGAAAGTAAATGTGAATCATATTAAGCCGGACTCACTGGTTGTCATAGATATGGATTCATTTAGCCCGAAGGATTTAGAAAAGGCCTTATTTAAGACTGATGATCCTTTTAAGGAATTAGGTCTTACGGGTGTAACTGTAATTGATGCACCTATCACTACGTTGGTAAAAGACGGACTGCAAGAATTTGGTTTGGATCATAAGACGGCTGTGCGAAGTAAAAATATGTTTGCTCTGGGTTTGATTTGTTATCTCTTTGAGCGCTCACTAGACAAGGCTGCTGAATTGCTTCAAGATAAATTTGCAAAAAAACCATTGATTGAGAAAGCAAATATCAAGGCACTTACCGATGGGTATAACTATGGAGAGAATATTCAAGCTTCTGTTTCAAACTATCGCATTGAAGGAAAGAAGAGTGAGCCGGGTTATTATATGGATGTAAATGGAAACAATGCCGTATCGTATGGTTTGATGGCAGCTGCTGAAAAAGCCGGACTACGTTTGTTCTTAGGTAGCTACCCTATCACCCCTGCTACAGATATCTTGCATGAATTGTCTAAGCGGAAAGATTTAGGAGTAATCACTGTGCAAGCAGAAGATGAAATAGCCGGAATATGTACTGCGATAGGTGCTAGTTATGCCGGATGCTTGGCTGCAACTTCTACATCGGGTCCCGGATTGGCACTGAAAAGTGAAGCTATTGGGTTGGCTGTGATTGCAGAACTTCCATTAGTAGTGATTGATGTTCAGCGAGGAGGCCCTTCAACCGGTATGCCAACTAAAAGTGAACAAACCGACTTGAAACAGGCTCTGTATGGTCGAAATGGAGAAAGTCCTGCTATTGTGCTGGCAGCTTCAAGCCCCACAAATTGTTTTGATATGGCATTTTGGGCATCTAAGCTGGCTTTGGAGCACATGACTCCGGTTATATTATTGACAGATGCATTTATAGCGAATGGATCATCAGCTTGGAAACTACCTGATATGTCAACCTATCCCGCTATTAAACCAAATTATATTTCAAACTACCAGCGCGAAGAGGCTTGGAAGCCATATCGAAGAGATGTAGAAACGTTGGCTCGTTACTGGGCTGTCCCGGGTACGGAAGGATTTACGCATCGCATTGGTGGATTAGAAAAAGACTACGAAACCGGCGCTATCTCAACGGCTCCCGATAACCACCAGCGAATGGTGAATACCCGACAAGCTAAAGTGGATAAAGTAGCTAACTACATTCCTGATGTACATGTGCATGGTGATGAAGATGCCGACTTGCTCATCGTAGGCTGGGGAGGCACGTATGGTCATTTATATGAAGCAATGGACGAAATGAGAAGTCAAGGTAAAAAGGTGGGTTTGGCGCATTTTAATTTTATCAATCCGCTGCCTAAAAATACGCAAGAGGTTTTAAGTAAATACAAGAAAGTGGTAGTTGTTGAGCAAAATAATGGACAATTTGCCAGCTATTTAAGAGGAAAAGTGGCGGACTTTACTCCCTATCGGTTTAACCGGGTAAAAGGGCAGCCGTTCATTGTTTCTCGTTTAGTAGAAGAATTTAATAAAATATTGGAGGCCTGATCTATGAATGCAACAGATATAAAATATGTACCTAAAGACTTTAAGAGCGATCAACTGGTAAAATGGTGTCCGGGTTGTGGCGATCATGCGGTGTTAAATAGCTTGCATAAAGCCATGAGCGAATTGAACATTCCTCCACATCAAACAGCGGTTATCTCCGGTATTGGTTGTTCTTCTCGTTTGCCTTACTATATGAATACGTATGGTTTTCATACCATTCATGGTCGGGGCGCAGCGATTGCTACCGGTGTCAAAACGGCTAATCCGGACTTAAGTGTATGGCTGGTGACCGGCGATGGAGATAGTTTGGCGATTGGAGGTAACCACTTTATCCATGCGATACGCAGAAATATTGACTTAAATATTGTGCTCTTTAATAATCGAATCTATGGATTGACTAAAGGTCAATATTCGCCTACTTCTGTCAGAGGATTTGCTTCTAAAAGCTCGCCATATGGGACAGTAGAAGATCCGTTTGAACCGGCAGAACTAGTGTTGGGTGCAAGAGGTAACTTTTTTGCACGCGCGCTGGATGTTGATTTAGCGAATACGGCAAACATATTAAAAGAGGCTGCAGTGCATAAAGGTGCATCTGTAGTTGAGGTGCTGGTGAACTGTGTAATCTTTAATAATAAAACGCATGCCGATGTAGCTGATAGAAGTGTGCGCGACGAGCGGACTATTTTCTTGCAACATGGTGAGAAAATGTTGTTCGGAGCGAACAAGGAGAAAGGCTTAGTGTTGGATGGTTTAAAGTTGAAAGCAGTCACTATTGGAGAAAATGGATATACGCTAGACGATATTTTGGTACATGATGCATATGAGAGTGATCCGACACTTCACAGTATGTTATCCAGAAGAAGTGAACATTTACCTCTGGCATTGGGAATTATTCGTGATGTGAAAGCTCCTACGTATGAGGCATCTGTACACGAGCAGATAAAAGAAGTTCAAGAGAAAAGCACTACCAAAACATTCTCTGAGTTTTTGATGAGCTTGAATCCTTGGAAAGTAGAATAAGATAGTTACTAGGATAGACTAGCTATATAAAAAAGCCATCTGAATCAGCAAGTATACTGTTCGGATGGCTTTTTTAATGGGTTTATACTGATTAGTTGCCAATCGGATAACCCACCGGATTATTCAATACAGGTACTTCTCCGTCTTTCAAATTTAACACTTCAGTTAGTCTCTTTACATCCATTGAACTACGTGGTACGGTTGCCAGTCCTACGCCGGCACAAAAGATATTGATGTTTTGAGAAACGATGCCGGCATCTACCCATGCATACGTTTTTGAATCGCCCCCAAACTGTTTAGTATCGGAAACAATCACAAGACTTACCGGAGCTTTTGTGACAAAATCTTGTTGCCCGGCAACAGCAGCTCTAAAGTCGCCTGCTTTAATTAGTGTCAATTGATGTTTATCTGCTTCATATTTGTAAGCCCCTTCAGGTAGCACGGCATAGACCGTAATCTCTTGTTTATTCATAGCAGTAGGAGAGGTGCGTTTGCCGTCCGGTCGATTCACTCCGACAGCTGCCCATAACAAATCGGATAGGTCGCGCTGGCTTAGTGCTTGATCTTTAAACTCACGTTCTGATTTTCTATCAGCCAATGCTTGCATGACTGTCTTTCCCCTTGTTTTATCAGGAGTAGTTAGTTTAATCACTTTTTCTTGCCCGTAACTTAGTGAACAAATCATAGTGGTAATGAATAATGCGGTAATTAATTTTCTCATAGTCTCACGTGTTTTAAGTAGATATCCTGCTTATACAAATCTACATAAAAAAGGGGTATGTTCGTATAAAAGGCTGTTTTTCTTGCTATTTACAAACCCAAATGGGTCAACTACAAATGGACTGATTTTATTCGATAGGCTAAATGTATGTTTGTTTCAGATAATAATTAATTTTATACGTCATGAAAACAAAAATCAGTCTTTTTATCTTGTTGCTTATGGTTGTTTCGCCGACCGTTTGGGCAAAGTCTATCACCGGATTAAATCCGGGCGATTATGTCGTGTTGGAAACAACTGCTGTGGGAGGTGAGCAAATGAATGTTCCGTGGACTTATGAGCAGGTGTCTAAAGCGCAGTTCGTTCTTCGGCTGACGGAGAAGACAAAAGACAAGCTGCACTTTTCGCTACGGCTAAAGCGCTTGTTTTACAACTTTACACTAAAAGAAGATGCCCATTATTTTGATAGTGATTTCTTCTCGCTTGAATATCCTCTAAAGTCTCTTTTGGCTGATTCAGTCAGGCTTTCAGTTGATTTGAATACCCACACTGTGATGGCTGAGGATTTTGAACAAGACATCGTTAATGTTTCGGTGCAATATGTTCCGGTCGGATTAATCAAAGAAGAAAAGGATATGCAGTTTATCAATAGATATCTGAACAAATCATTTAAAGTCAACGGACTGGTGGAGGAAGGAATTACCCCGTTTATGAAAGAATGGGGAAGAAATTTTCCTTCAATAGTGAATTATAAACAATCAGACGATATGATTGCTTCTACCGGAGATAGGGTGCCTATCAGCTATGAAGCCACTGTAAGAGCTGTTGAAGCTTCTTTTCAGTTGCCCCCGAATGTGCATATTTTATACCAAAGTAAAGAATCGACTGATGATGAAGGGCTTACTCTGTTGTATGTAAATCGGCAGGGGTATGATCCGGCATCTTATACAGTCAAAAGAGTCGATGAAAATACGACTTTGCATACTTGCTTTATTCCTGACCCTACGTATGCGTTGTTGCATCAGGCTAATCTTGCACTGACTCCGGGTGATTCGATTGTTATTCGTGAGGAGGGAGAGAATGTTTCGATAGAAGGGTTGGGTGCCGGTAATAGTCGTTATGCTAGTGAGCGTATGACGATGTGGCGATTTTTTTATGAGGGGTTTTATGAGATGAGGAATCCACAACAGAAAAATGAATTTATTCGACAGTCAGATTCAATCTATCAGGCATTGCTTGAAAAACACGGTGCAGCTATGAATGATTATTGGCGGAGGTCACTGGAGTTATCTAATGCTTATACGAATGCAACAATGATGATTAGTTCGGATTATCGTAAGGTAGACTGGACGTGGGAGGGTTTTAAAAAACTCTATCCTTTTATGGATTACTGGTATAATCCGCTGTTTTATGTAGAGCATGGAGGTTTTTTGCATAATTATCAGTTGAGTTTAAATTTGCAAAACACACCCAGTAATGTATTGAGAGATATTCATAATGAAG
>CAZSWS010000044.1:3948-14160 GCA_964610765.1 uncultured Parabacteroides sp. | reverse complement strand
TATACATTGATGTATATAACTACATTTGGTGAAAACAAAGAGCAGCTAACATACTTTCTGAATGACGTGTTTCTAAAGTATGCGCAGATTGACTCCACACTTTCTTTCCGCATACTCTTTCCTGAAGGGCTTCAGTCCTATTATGGAGAGAATATAAACGATAAGATGGATGCTTCATTGTATGAACCGATATATTATCTCCCAGATTGGTTGTTTGATGAATTTAATAAACAGACAGATGTAGGGTCTGTCGTTTTCTTGGTTCGTGACGATGGAAAAATATTGTTTCGGCATTTAGGTATTGTTTTGGGCTTAAAGATGAATCTAGAAGAAATGATACAAACAGATAAAAACACACCAGACCCACAAGATACCGCGCAGAGCGGTATCTTGTGGGTTATTATCGGTTTGGTATCTTTGGTGGCTTTAGTAGCTATTATTCGTATGTATCGAGCACGTAAGAAAAGTCGGCAAGAAGCAATGCAGCGAAAAATATCAGAACTGGAGTTGCAGGCAGTACGGGCACAGATGAATCCGCACTTTATATTTAATGCGCTGACCTCTGTCCAGAATTTGATAGCAGAAAATAAAAATGAACAAGCCAACGAATATCTTGTTAGCTTTGCTACGTTGCTTCGCTCGGTTTTGAGACATTCAGACAAGGAGCTGATAGGTTTGGCTGATGAAATTAGCCAGTTGGAAATTTATTTAAAACTGGAACAACTGCGTGTCCCTTTCACGTATGCTATAACGGTAGCAGAGAATATGGATATAGACTATGAGGAAATACCCGGTATGCTGGTGCAGCCCATTGCTGAAAATGCAGTAAAGCATGGGATTGTTCCTTTTGGTGGAGGCGAGATGCAGATTGATTTTTCAAAAGACGCATCTGTTCTTACTATCACCGTTTCTGATACGGGCAAGGGGTACTCAGCAGAGGAAAAGCATCAAGGGTTTGGTGTGCGAGCTGTAAAAGAACGCTTAGAACTATTAAACCGTGATTTTGGCAATCATATAGGGATAACAACAGAGAAAACGGACAAGTGGTTTAGTGTAAAAATACATATATCGTTATGATAGAAAAGATTAAAGCCATTATAGTAGATGATGAGGCGAATAATCGTGCTTATATCAAATCACTCATTGACAGTTATCATCCTGAGGTGGAGGTGGTAGCTATGTGTGAATCGGCAGCAGAGGGGCGGCAGGCAGTGCTGAATCATGCAGTTGATTTACTGTTTTTAGATATCGAAATGCCCGGAGGAAATGGCTTCACCTTGTTGGAGGGACTGAATAGTATTCACTTTGAGTTGATTTTTATCACGGCTTATGATAATTATGCGATTCGAGCCATTAAATTCTCCGCCTTGGATTATATTCTTAAACCGGTGAATACGGAC
The DNA here is from genome assembly GCA_964610765.1 of uncultured Parabacteroides sp. Lineage (GTDB taxonomy): Bacteria > Bacteroidota > Bacteroidia > Bacteroidales > Tannerellaceae > CAZSWS01. The sequence goes on along the minus strand of CAZSWS010000044.1, from coordinate 12,760 downwards.
GAATTTAATCAGGCCGTTGAAAAGGCCATTGAACGAATTGAGAATCGGAAAGGAACGCCGGATATCCGGCGTTTGATTAATAACTTGAATAAAAAAGATGCGAATCGCCGATTGGCTTTGGCCTTGTCAGATAAGATTGAGTTTGTGGAAGTGGCTGATATTATCCGTTGTGAGGCGGATGGAAGCTATACGGTATTCTATCTGAGGAATAAACAAAAGCTGTTGGTGTCTAAGTTGCTGAAAGAATATGACGAGCTGTTAACTCCGCTAGGTTTTATCCGGACACATAATTCCCATCTGGTCAATCCCGATGAAATAAAAAGTTATATCAAAACGGATGGTGGATATTTATTGATGAAAGACGGTTCGACTGTAAGTATTTCTCGTCAGCGAAAAGACTATGTGATGCGTCTATTACAGCGTTCGTAATGGTTGAAATTATCTGCTATTTCCCCTTTTTCCAATTTTCGTAATCTTTGATAAAGCCACGAAGCATCCAGTTGGCAAGAGCTTGCCGATTGTTAGGGTCTAAGAAGCGACGTTGGTCGAATGCATTTTGAATATTTCCCAGTTCAGCATATAATCCTACGGGATTGGTGTTTTTTAAGAGATATAATTCGCGCATGGATACAGTGCCGGAAAAGCCACGATTGGGTTGATGCTTGGCGTATTGCTCTTTAAACGTTTTACTCATGGTGTTGGCTAGCTTTTTCCCTCCTACACTTTTAGGTGCATAATAGAAAAACACATCCAATTGCTTTCTGTGCCCTCTACTATCCAAGTGGATAAATACACATCGTTTGTACTTCTCTTTAGTCTGTTTTTCCAGTTCGTTTATCTTGTCTGCTCGTTGCTTCAACCGTTGAAGCTGATTCAATGGAATCTCTTCGCCCATACAGGTTTCTCGTTTGCTGGTAGAAAGGTATTTATCATCACGGATGCCGTCTACTGCATCCTGAATAATCATATGAACAGTTGCTCCCTCTTCTAATAATGCCTTGGCTAGTCGCAGGGTGATGTCGTAGGCGTATTCGTCTTCGTGCAAATTATGTCCATCTACTTTCCCAATAGCACCGGGGTCAGGACCTCCATGACCACTTGAAAGAAAGAAGCAAGCTCCTTTTAGACGGGAAGACCGGACGGTATAGCTCTCATGTTTTTTGCCGAAAAGCTTATTGACGTGTTGTGTCCGGTTGGTGGCTTGAGTGGACTGTCCGGTTTCCTTGTTGGTGGCTTTTGCTGTTTCATTTTTTGTGGGGAGCTGATATGTCACCCCTTTAAGTAAACTGTTGTTCTTGCCAAACTTCCCCTTATTTAATTCCAAAAACTCTTTGCGCTGTGCAGATGTGTTGCATTGATTTCGTTTGAGGAAGCTGTGTAGACCCTCGCCATCGCGTGGCTTGTCAGTTGCTTGTTGGGCATACATGCTTAAGCTGAATAGAAAAATGAATGTAATGAGTAGATATATACGATTCATAGAGATGAGCTGTTTATGCAAAAATAAGCACAATATGTGTGATGTGAAAAAGAACGCATAAATAGATTTGAATGATTGAAGAAAATGAAGAAGGATGCTCCTCTCTTTGTATGCTGCTCTTGTTGATGGTTTTGATGCTGCTTTTCAGATATATGCCGTATCTTTGTGGTCTTAAAACAATAAATATTGAAAGCGAAAGATTTTGAAATAATGTCGCCGGTAGGCTCGTATGAGTCACTAATGGCGGCCATACAGGGGGGGGCTGATTCTATCTATTTTGGCATTGAAGGGTTAAATATGCGATCACGCTCGTCAAATAATTTTACGATTACAGACTTACATAAGATTGCTTCAATAACCAAGGAGCATGGTATGCAAAGTTATCTGACCGTGAATACCATTATTTATGATACCGATCTGTCTAAGATGCGCGAAATAATAGACGCAGCCAAAGAAGCAGAGATTTCAGCCATTATAGCTTCGGATGTAGCCGCGATGACGTATGCATGTAATATTGGAGTAGAGGTGCATTTATCTACACAGTTGAATATTACAAATATAGAATCATTACGATTCTATGCACAGTTTGCGGATGTGGTTGTGTTGGCACGCGAACTGAACTTGGAGCAAGTGCATACCATCTATAAGCAAATTATGGAGGAAGACATACGGGGGCCGAAAGGAGAACAGCTTCGTATTGAAATGTTTTGTCATGGTGCCTTGTGCATGGCTGTTTCAGGTAAATGTTACTTAAGCTTGCATGAGATGAATGCGTCTGCCAATCGTGGTGCATGTACGCAGATTTGCCGGCGGGGATATACCGTAAAAGACAAGGAAAGCACCATTGAATTAGATGTAGACAATCAATATATCATGTCTCCTAAAGATTTGAAAACGATTCACTTCTTAAATAAAATGATGGATGCCGGTGTACGAGTTTTCAAAATAGAAGGTCGGGCACGAGGACCTGAATATGTTAGCATCGTAACTACTTGCTATAAAGAAGCAATACAGGCTTATTGTGCCGGGGACTTTTCGGAAGAAAAGATTGCTGTTTGGGATGAAAAGCTACGAAGTGTCTTTAATCGGGATTTTTGGGATGGTTACTACTTGGGGCAACGTTTGGGTGAATGGAGCAGTAAGTACGGCTCATCTGCCACAAAGAAGAAAGTGTATGTGGCAAAAGCAATCAAGTACTTTAGTAATATACAGGTGGTTGAATTTGAGATGGAATCCGGCGCACTTAAAGTTGGGGATGAAATACTAATAACCGGTCCTACAACAGGTGCTCTTTTTCAGACGGTTGAAGAGATAAGGGTAGACCTGAAACAGGTGGAAGAAACCGTCAAAGGAGAACGATTTTCTATCCAAGTGAATGAGAAAGTGCGTCCAGGCGACAGATTATATAAATTAGAACCGAATAAAGTTAAAGAGTTGAAATGAAAAAGACCTATATCTTTCAGCGAGAGTTTGATGTAAGAGACTATGAATGTGATTTGCAAGGCGTAGTTAACAATGCCAATTATCAGCATTATATGGAGCACTTGCGGCATCTTTTTTTGGAATCTTTGGGTGAGAATTTTGGTAAAATGCACGACCGTGGAATAGATGCTTTCGTTTCACGTGTTGAAATACGTTATAAAAATCCACTGCGTAGTGGAGATAAGTATCTTTCATGTCTCAATGTGAAAAAAGAAGGTCCAAGTTTGGCTTTCTATCAGGATATTTATCGGGTTTCTGATATGAAACTGGCTGTGACTGGAAAAGTTGAGTCGGTTGTTGTAGATAATGGACGGATGACGCGTGGAGAGTTTTTTGACGAACTATTGAAGAAAAATCAACTGACTGACTTATGAGTGAGAGCCGGGTGTATGATATTGCGCTAACCTTGATTAATGGGGTAGGTGATATTACGGCTCGACAGTTGCTGCAAGTATTTGGCGAACCGGAAGCTATATTTCGAGAAAAACGACAAGCTCTTTCTAAAGTCCCCGGAGTAGGTGATGTGCTGGCTAAGGTAATTGTCGGTTCAGATGTGCTGAAACGTGCAGAGGAAGAGGTGCACTTCATGGAGAAGAATAATATTTCCGGTTATTTCATTGGAGATAAGGATTATCCGGTGCGTTTGCGAGAATGTCCGGATGCACCCATCTTTTTTTATTTCAAAGGGTCTGCTGACTTACATGCTGCTCGAATAGTAAGTGTGGTTGGAACGCGCAAGGCAACCCCTTATGGTCGGCAGTTGACAGAGAATTTGGTGAGTGAGCTGACTAATGTGTTCCCCGATGTGTTGATTGTGAGCGGGTTGGCGTATGGCATAGATGTTTGTGCACATCAAGCAGCTTTGAAAGCCGGCTCTTCAACGGTTGGAGTGCTGGCTCATGGATTAGATCGAATATATCCCGCCGTACATCGCTCTGTGGCAGCTCAGATGTTGGAAAATGGAGGGCTGCTGACTGACTTTACAAGTAAAACAACCCCGGACCGCCCAAACTTTTTAAAACGGAATCGGCTGATTGCCGGATTGGCTGATGTGACAATTGTGGTTGAGTCGGCCGAACGTGGAGGCTCACTCGTTACAGCGGATATTGCTGTTTCGTATGGTAGAGATGTATATGCCTTCCCCGGAAGGGTAAATGATTCTTATTCGAAAGGCTGCAACCGACTTATTCGGACTAATAAGGCCGGACTGATAACTTCTGCTGACGACCTGATTCAGGCAATGTGTTGGGATCAGGTGGTTGAGAAATTAACAGCCAAGCAATTGACACTTTCTTTTGCTGAAGAAATCAATCACCCTATCTATCAACTACTAAAAGAGAAGGGAGAGTTGCAGGCTAATCAAATTGCGCGCATCTTAGATATTCCTATCCATGAACTCTCTTCTCAGCTTTTTGAACTGGAAATGGATGGACATATTCGTGCACTTCCGGGCAATCTGTATCAAATCGTTTGACCTTTTTACTTCTTAGACTTCGAGATTCCTAAGGCATACAGGTTTAGGGAATTATTTCCGTAATAATTACACTTTGTAATTGAAAAAGAACGTATATTTGTAGTAAACGAAGAAAATAACTATATTTTTAATCAAAAACTGGAGAAAGAATGGATATTTCACACATTGAACATCTAGGAATTGCAGTTAAAAGCTTAGATGAAAGTATTCCTTTTTATGAAAAGGTTTTAGGAATGAAATGCTATAGCATTGAAGAAGTAACCGATCAAAAAGTACGTACAGCCTTCTTTAAAGTTGGACAAACCAAAATTGAGCTTTTAGAAGCAACCAGTGAAGATAGCCCAATCGCTAAATTCATTGAAAAAAGAGGCGAGGGAATTCACCACATGGCATATGCGGTTGATGACGTACAGAAATGCTTGGATAAAGCAGAAGAAAATGGTGTGAGACTCATCGATAAGGCGCCTCGTCGTGGTGCTGAAGGAATGGATATCGCCTTCTTACATCCGAAATCAACCGGTGGTGTTTTGACAGAGTTCTGTATGCCCGGAGAAAAATAAAAAGACTTAGTCTAAATTTAAACTATAAAAAACATGAGTAACCAGCTTGAAAAAGTGAAAGAGCTGATTTCTTTGCGCGCACAAGCAAGATTGGGCGGTGGAGAGAGAAGAATTGAATCTCAACATAAAAAAGGAAAATACACAGCTCGTGAACGGATTGCAATGTTGCTAGACGTTGGCAGTTTCGAAGAATTTGATATGTTCGTTAAACATCGTAGTACGAACTTTGGTATTGACAAAACACACTATTTAGGTGACGGTGTTGTTACCGGATACGGTACAATTGACGGTCGTTTGGTTTATGTGTATGCACAAGACTTTACCGTATTTGGCGGAGCTTTGTCTGAGACGATGGCTCTGAAAATATGTAAGGTTATGGATCAAGCCATGAAAATGGGTGCTCCGGTAATCGGATTAAATGACTCCGGTGGTGCTCGTATCCAAGAAGGTGTAAATGCTTTGGCCGGCTATGCAGAAATATTCCAACGTAATATTTTGGCTTCAGGAGTAGTTCCGCAAATCTCGGGAATCTTTGGTCCTTGTGCCGGAGGAGCTGTATACTCTCCAGCATTGACAGACTTTAATATAATGATTCGCGGCACAAGCTATATGTTCTTAACCGGACCAAAAGTTGTGAAAACAGTTACCGGTGAGGATGTGACTCAAGAAACTTTGGGTGGTGCTGACGTACATATGAGGAAATCGGGTGTAGCTCATTTTGCTCTTGATACAGAAGAAGAAGGATTGGCGTTGATTAGAAAACTCATCAGCTATTTGCCGGAAAACAATATGGAAGAGCCTCCTATGTTGGAGTGCGAGGATCCAATTGACCGACTAGATGATTTCCTAAATGACATCATTCCGGACAATCCTAATCAGTCATATGATATGTATGAAGTGATTGGAACGATCGTGGACAACCATGAATTCCTTGAAGTGCATGCAGACTATGCGAAGAATATTATCGTAGGTTTTGCTCGCTTTAATGGTAAATCGGTAGGTATTGTTGCTAATCAGCCTAAAGTTATGGCCGGTTGTTTAGATAGTAATGCTTCACGCAAAGCAGGACGTTTCGTTCGTTTCTGTGATGCTTTCAATATTCCATTAGTTACATTGGTTGACGTGCCGGGCTTCTTGCCGGGGACAGGTCAGGAATATAACGGTGTGATTCTTCATGGTGCTAAGTTGCTATATGCTTATGGTGAGGCTACTGTTCCTAAAGTAACGGTAACATTGCGTAAGTCATACGGTGGAGCCTATTGTGTGATGAGCTCTAAACACCTACGTGGAGATATGAACTACGCATGGCCTACGGCTGAAATCGCAGTAATGGGTGCCAGCGGTGCTGTTGAAGTTATTTTTGCAAAAGAAGCTGCCGCAAGTGCTGATCCAAAAGCAACGATTGCTGAAAAAGAAGCTGAATATACCAAAGCATTTGCTAATCCATATAACGCAGCTAGATACGGCTATATTGATGATGTGATTGAACCTCGTAACACTCGATTCCGCATTATTCGCGCATTACAACAATTAGAAACAAAGAGACTGACTAATCCGGCTAAAAAGCACGATAACCTGCCTCTATAACGAAGGGAATAACTATGGAAACGAAAGAGAAAACGAAAGTAAAGTTTGAAAAAGTATCTAATGAAGTAGTAGCAGCTATTTCAATGGCTCTTTTCGAATTGGGTGAGGAGATACACGACATTGAAAGTACGGTGTTGACCATTCGTAAGGTTGACCGTAGATACTCACCTTGGAGCTCTAAGTTTTTAGGAATGAGAAGACTTCCTGGTAGATAATCAACACATAAAGAAAAATTCATGAAGAAGTTTAAATATACAATCAATGGTCACGACTACGAAGTGACTGTGAATAATGTGGGAGAAACTGTTGCCGATGTTGAAGTGAATGGTGAAACCTATAAAGTTCAAATAGAGCCAACGGAAAAGAAGCCCGCAATTAAGATTAGACGTGCTGCTGAACCGCCAACGACAGCTGGTGGTGATCCTTTAGTAACTCGCCCGGCTGCAGCTGGTGGACAGGTTGCTGTCAAAACTCCGCTTCCCGGTATCATTGTTAAACTTAACTGTAAAGTAGGTGATACGGTAAAAAGAGGTCAAACTCTCCTGATATTAGAGGCTATGAAAATGGAGAATAATATCGGAGCTGACCGAGATGGAACAATTATTGAAATCAAAGTCAACGAAGGAGACAGTGTAATGGAAGGAGACGATTTGGTTGTTATCGGATAAGTCTAAACCATTCGTTATATACAAAAAAGGTCGCTTAATTTAAGCGACCTTTTTTGTATATATCATTCGTTAAGCAGTTCTAAATGTATTTTAGGGTGTGAAAGGTCTTCTCAGGCTTTTCAAGCTTTTCTACCTTGAATGTGATTCCCTTCTGAGCAAACGTTGTAATACTCATAAGGAGTGCGGATAGTAAAACGACTAATCTCATAGGGCTGATTTTAAAGCTTATAGCCTAAAGCTAGGCATTTTATTAATCTTTGCAAGCATCTATGTGATTTTATTTAATCAGTGTTTCTTATCCACTTATAGAGATACAAAACGGGCTTGAAATTTCTTCCAAGCCCGTTTCTTATTCTTTAGACTAATCTCATTCTAAAATGAGTTGGTCAAATAAGTCATTATTATTCTAGGATTTTGACTTTGATGTTTTTGAACCAAACGTCATCTCCGTGGTCTTGAAGACCGATATAGCCTTCTCTGTTAGGACCACCTACATTTGTAAGTAGTTCGTAAGCTAGCGGCCAATTTTTAAGACTAAACTTGCTGGCTTGAATCAACTCTGTCCACTGTGGTGTCCATAAGTGGTATTCTACTACGTTCTCACCATTTTGAGCATGTAGAACAGTCCCTTTGAATACCGTGATTGTTGTGTTGTTCCATTCTCCAAAAGGTTTAGAATTTTGAGGAACAGCCGGAATCATATCATACAGTGAGCTAGACATTCTATTGCCATCTTTACCCATTTTTGCATCTACGTGGTTCACGTTGTCCAATACTTGGCTTTCCGGTGAAGAGATATAGATGGGTTGATTTTGAATTTCCTGTGCTAAGAAGAAAATACCAGAGTTACTACCTTTGGCTACCTTCCAGTCGATTGAAAGTTCGAAGTTTTTGAATTTATGAGCAAAGATGATGTCTCCACCATCAGCATCTTGCGCTTCTCCACCTCCGGTTCCACCGAATTTTAATGCGCCTTCAGCTTCGTCAATAGTCCATTTTCCGGGAAGATGTTCTTTTCCGTAGCCTCTCCATCCTTTGGTTGATGTACCGTCAAATAGGATGATGTAGCCATCATTGTCAACCGGGAATGCTTCCAAGTTAACTTGTGGGCTTTCAATGATTGTGTACGCAGGTATAGTATCTGTCTCAGATACTGCCTTTGCTTCCACATTCGTGTAAGTTGTTTCTTGTCCCGGAGCGTATAGTTCCCCTTCCATTTCAGCAACTGTTTTTACTTTTTGTCCTCCTGTGCAAGAAAACAAAAAAGCGGATGTTAAAATACTAAATAGATAAACTGTTTTTTTCATCATGAAATACGTTTTAAATTATATCAAATACAGGATATGAATTACTCATATCCTGTATTTATTTTTTATCAAGGCATTGCGGGCAATTTCCAACCATCACGATATTTGTGGTTGATCAGTTCAGCAGCATAAGCTTGTGCATTAACGGGGTCAGTCCAGTCTTTGTTGAATGATGGATGTCCGTCTTTAATGGTAAATCCGTCTTTGATAACGGTTTTGATTGTTTCATCTGCACCAATATTAGTGAACTTCATGTT
>CAZSWS010000044.1:0-3848 GCA_964610765.1 uncultured Parabacteroides sp. | reverse complement strand
CTTTGATAACGGTTTTGATTGTTTCATCTGCACCAATATTAGTGAACTTCATGTTTTCGCCATCCCAATGTAGTTCTTTTTGAAGAGCTTGCAGGCGAACGGCCAATACTCCCATTACGACCATTTCGTTGAATGGACCAGCTTCTGAGAAATCAGAAGTAGTCATCAAGCGGTTAGCCGGGCTTTCTTTACATGCGCGTACCCAATCCATTTCGTGACTTACATTTACGCGACGACGAACTTTAGGAGCATTTGGTTTGCGACCTGAAAGCAATATGGGGTTTTGACCGTAGCATCCACAGACTAAGGTGTCTTTTGTTCCGTGGAAAATCACTAAACCGCCACCTTCTCTCATCAGGTTTTCGCCTTGTGGGTATCCTTTCGGGCGATCAGGCATCATACCACCGTCATACCAGTGTACTTCTACTTCAGGCATGGCTACTTTAGGCATGTTGTCGCGAGCCGGGAACGTAAGTTTTACGTGCTGAGCTTGCGGAGCACAGTCGTTTAATAATAGGGTAGAAGAAGCTTCTACTTTACTCGGGTATTTAAGATTTAGTGCAATAAATACCGGGTGAAGAATATGGCAAGCCATATCACCTAGTGCACCTGTTCCATAATCCCACCATCCACGCCAGTTCCATGGGTGATAGACTTCATTAAACGGCTTCATTCTGGCAGGACCTGTAAATAAATCCCAATCCAATGTTTTAGCCACTTTATCAATTTTTTCAGGAGTGTTTAGACCTTGTGGCCAGATAGGACGGTCAGTAGCAGATTCTACTTTAGTAATTTCACCTATCTCTCCGTTCCAAATCCACTCGCAAGTGATACTTACACCTTCGCCTGAAGCACCTTGGTTACCCATAGAAGTAGCCACTTTGTACTTGTCAGCTAGTTTGGTCAATAAGCGTGACTCATAAACCGAGTGAGTCAATGGTTTTTGAACATAGGCATGTTTGCCCATTGTCATTGCATCTGCAGTAATGATTGCGTGAGTATGGTCGGCTGTCGCTACAATTACAGCGTCAATCGATTTACCCATTTCGTCGTACATTTTGCGATAGTCCCAATATTTTTTTGCATTGGGATAAGCATCCATAACGCCTTTAGCATATCTCCAGTCAACATCACATAAAGCAACGATGTTTTCATGGTCTTTAACTGCGTTTAAGTTAGCATTACCCATACCACCGATACCAATGGCAGCAATGTTAAGTTTGTCAGAAGGAGCTGTGTGTCCATAGCTTTTTCCTAAAACAGTATTGGGTACAATAGTTAAGGCTGCTGCAGCAGCTGTTCCTTTTTGAAGAAAAGATCTTCTTGAAATGTTTACCATAGCATAATAATTAGTGTGTTCTTATAAAGATTGATTCTATGTATTCAGATTAGTGGATTTTTTCACCAACCCAACAAAGATAGTAATAAGACTCTATTATTTTGCCTCAGATAGATGCGAGTTGTAAGCAAAACGCCTGTTTTTTAACCTTTTTTATGCAAGGTTAGCGATATATGAAGAATTATATATAGGCATTATAGTTTTTTTTATTCATTAATGGCATGAAGTAAAGTAAACCAAGATGATATAAGTCGATTGAGATGGTGAAATCCGGATTTTTACAGAGCAATTCCCACAGTTTCTTTCCCTGTTTGTTTGCATGTATCCCATCAATAATGAGTACACCATCTGTTTTTAGGGCAGTATGAATTTTATCGGTAAGCCATGTAGCGTCTTGTAATTCATTCAACCGACTTATATAAATTAAGTCGTAAGGTTGCTCTTTTGAAAGAGTCTGCAAGCTGTCTGAAGGTAAGTCAGTGAAAAAATGCGTATGTGCTGGAAGTATGGCAGAGATATTCTTTTGAGTTATTGGTAGTATCTCCGGATTTTCTTCCACAATGTCTATCGTGCAGTTTCTTGAAAATCCGGATAAGGCAACAGAATCTAGTCCAAAAGAAGAACCTATATGCAGCTGTCGATTAGCCCCTCTTTCTTTAGCCAGTCGGAAAAGGAGTTCTGCCTTCTTATTGCTACAAAACGCCTGACTAATGTGAGCAACCGGTTTACGTTTAGTTTGTTCCCCATGTACGGAGTAGGCTATTTTATGATTGTTGCTTTTCAGTCCTTCTGCTATGGAGCGTATCTTGTCGTAAAAGTAATAGTTTTCTTGTACGTTTATGGTATTCGTAATTAGTTGATACACAAAAGGAGAGTGTACGCCATGCCCGTGTTTGAATCGCAGTCGCCTGAGAAATTGAGGGAATATAGCCATGTTGTTTTATATAACGCCTCTATATTCGTCTACACTATAGTTCAGAAACCGATGCAAAGGATACTGTATACGAAGTAAATGAGTTGTTTGTGTTAACCAATCTTCGGCATAAAAAAAAGAATCTGCCACCTGGTGGTCAATACAGAAATCTTTGTGTTTGAGGTACTCATACGAAAAATCAGTGGGAAATCCTGCGGGCATTCTTTTGAGTTTTTGACCTACAAGACCGGGATAGATGGCCTTAAACACCGGTTCTTCCAGTATTTCATTAAACTCGTCTATGTTTTCATAGATGTCTTGCCGTATCTTTTTTAAGATGGCCGTCTCCGGTTGCCATATTCCCCCTGATACGAGCGAGTTGCCCGGTTCGATATGAATGTAATAGCCGCTTCTCTCGCTTTTTCTACCCCCTCTGGCTATATAGGCTGAGAAGTGGGTCTTATAAGGGGTTTTATTTGGTGAAAAACGAATATCTCTGTAAATCCGGAAGAGACATTCTTTTGCTTGTAAACCCACTATTTCAGGATCAAAAGAAGCTATCTGATCGATAATCAATTGGATATCTTTTTCAAAACCTTTGCGTAAGACATCATATCTGTCTTTGTTTTCTTTAAACCATTCTCGATGGTTGTTTGTCCGCAATTCAGACAGAAATGTATAGAGTTCTTTATTCATTCTTGATATATAAAGTTAAAACTGATTTTAAACAGCTTATGGCAAAAATACAAAATAAGATGAGAACGTCTTCAACGTCTCTTTATTTCCTTCTAAAAGAAGAAAATCCGTATAGAGAAGATGCATAAATTCACGTTCGTTTAATTAACACAAAAAAAAGTTGCATCACGTTTTCAAGTTAGGATTCCTCAAGAATATTTCTTTATTTTGTAATAAGACTTTACTTCACAAACAGACTAAATAGTTATAATTATGGAAACAAAAAGTGTAAAAGGCACAAAGACAGAACAAAACCTATTGAAGGCTTTTGCCGGTGAATCACAAGCAAGAACTCGCTATACTTATTTTGCGAGTGTAGCTAAAAAAGAAGGTTATGAGCAAATTGCCGGCGTTTTCATGGAAACAGCTGAGCAAGAAAAAGAACACGCTAAGCGTTTCTTCAAATTCCTGGAAGGTGGAATGGTTGAAATTACCGCTTCTTATCCTGCCGGGATTATCAGTAATACGATTGAAAACCTGGCAGCTGCTGCAGCCGGTGAAAATGAAGAATGGAGTATCCTTTATCCTGAGTTTGCTAAGGTTGCTGAAGAAGAAGGATTTAAAGAAATAGCGGTTGCTTTTCGCATGATTGCTAAGGTTGAAGAAGAGCACGAAAGACGCTATCGCGTTTTATTAGAGCGTGTAACTAACAATACCGTTTGGGTAAGAGATGGCGAAATCTACTGGCAATGCCGTAACTGTGGTTACGTACACAAAGGTAAGAAAGCTCCTCAAAAATGTCCGGCATGTGTACATCCGCAAGCATTCTTTGAGCCAATGAAAGAGAACTATTAATTAGTTACCTCTTTTTAACGTATAAATCCGAAAGTAGGAGAATCATCTTCTGCTTTCGGATTTTTT
>CAZSWS010000043.1:9861-23845 GCA_964610765.1 uncultured Parabacteroides sp. | reverse complement strand
GAAAATTGTCCCTATTCATTTTCTGACGAAGCCGAAATATTATCAATCTTTAACACCCTCTTTTAGTTTTAAGCTTACAAAAAAGCAATAGTAAGATATCAAACAGTTATTTTACTTGACTGAGAACATCGCTCAAGTAAGAAAAACAAAAGAATAGCAAAATAATGACAGAAAAAGCCTTGAAAAAGATAAATTTGACACTTCATTCAGCGTAAGACTATCAGGGCAATATATTTTTTCTTTCATTATCATGTTCCATCCTTTTCTTGTATCTTTGCATTGTTCTAAAACATGTATGTAATTCGTTATAGTCAAATTACAACCAAAATATACGTTTTCTTTAATTTAAAATTATGGCAGAAAAAAAGGAAAAGCTATTCTCTGAATTCGCTCCTGTTACAACACAAGAGTGGATGGATAAAATAACGGCCGACCTGAAAGGCGCACCGTTTGAGAAAAAGCTTGTTTGGAAAACCGGTGAAGGGTTTAATGTAAATCCCTTTTACCGCGCTGAAGACATTGAAGGATTAAAATCAACGGATTCGCTCCCCGGTGAATTTCCTTTTGTTAGAGGCACAAAAAAAGACAATTCCTGGCTGATTCGTCAGGACATTAATGTAACTGACTTTAGCTCGGCTAATAAAAAAGCCAAAGAGCTATTAACTAAAGGGGTTAACTCTTTAGGGTTCAAAATCAAAAGTGATGAAGTGAACGCTTCCAATCTGGCCATATTGCTGGATGGAATTTGTCCGGAAACTACCGAGTTAAACTTTAAAACTTGTATCCGGAAATCAGCTGAACTATTGAATGTTCTCACCTCGTATTTCGAAAGCAAAGGTGTGGATGTTAGTAAATGCTATGGTTCAGTAGCCTATAACGCTTTCAAAAAGCCATTACTAAAAGGTAAAGTTCCTGCTGACTGGATTGCTCCTAGCAAAGAAATTTTAGCAGCCGGAAAGAACCTTCCTCACTATAAAACATTGTCTGTAAATGGATGTAGCCTAAACAATGCGGGTGCATACATTACGCAAGAGTTAGGATATGCCCTGGCTTGGGGTAGTGAGCTGATTTCATCACTATCCGGCGACGGTTTCGATGCCAAACAAGTAGCTTCAAAAATCAAGTTTAACTTTGGTATCAGCTCGAATTACTTCATGGAGATTGCTAAATTCAGAGCTGCCAGATGGCTATGGGCTGAGATTGTAGCTGCTTATGGAGTAGATAAAAACGACGACGCTTGCAAAATCAATATGCATGCCGAAACATCTAAATGGAATCTAACCATCTATGATGCGCATGTGAACTTGCTTCGTACACAAACCGAAGCCATGTCTGCTGCACTTGCCGGTGTTGACTCAATGACTGTCACTCCTTTTGACCAGCCATTCACAACACCTGATGATTTCTCAGAACGCATTGCTCGCAATCAACAACTCTTGTTGAAAGAAGAGTGCCATTTTGACAAAGTAACAGACCCCTCGGCCGGTTCATATTATATAGAAGTATTAACCAATTCAATTGCTCAATCTGCCTGGACACTATTTAATGAAGTAGAAGAAAAAGGCGGCTTTGCATCAATGGTTATTACCGGAGAAGTACAAAAAGCCGTTAATGAGTCGAACACCGCCAGACATAAAGCTATTGCAACTCGTCGTATCTCGCTATTAGGCACAAACCAATTCCCTAACGTTGGAGAATTGGCTGCCGGAAAAATAGCCTTGGAAGATGCTTCCGGTTGTGGATGCGGCTGTGAAGGAGATATTGAAAAACTTTCATTTGCACGCGGAAGTTCAGAATTTGAAGCTTTACGTTTAGCTACAGAAAAGAACGATAAACGCCCGAAAGTATTTATGCTAACCATTGGCAACCTAGCCATGCGTCTGGCACGCTCACAGTTCTCCGGCAACTTCTTTGGTTGTGCAGGTTATGAAATCATTGACAACTTAGGATTTGAAACGGTTGAAGCCGGTATAAAAGCAGCTCGTGCAAAAAATGCAGACATCATTGTGCTTTGCTCAAGTGATGATGAATATGAAACATTTGCTCCGGAAGCTTATGAACTGGTCAAAGGCAAAGAACTATTCGTTGTAGCAGGTGCTCCTGCCAGCATGGACGAATTGAAATCTAAGGGAATTGAACACTTCATCCACGTGAGAAGTAACTTGTTGGAAACTTTAATGGATTTCAATCGTAAATTAGGAATACAATAATTATTAGTGGCTGATGCCGAATGTGTGAAAACACATTCTACTCGTCCGCTACATTATATATATAATAAACATGCGACCAAATTTTAAAAATATAGATATAAATGCAGGCTTTCAAGCATCCAATGCTTCAGACTGGATGAAAGCCAACCGCATTGAAGCAGACTGGAAGACACCCGAACAAATTCAGGTGAAATCAGTATATACAAAAGAAGACTTGGAGGGTATGGAACACCTGCATTATGCAGCCGGACTTCCTCCTTTCTTGCGTGGACCATATAGCGCGATGTATGCTATACGTCCATGGACCATCCGTCAATATGCCGGATTCTCTACGGCCGAAGAATCAAACGCATTCTATCGTCGTAACCTGGCTTCCGGACAAAAAGGTTTGTCTGTAGCTTTCGACTTACCTACACACCGCGGCTATGATGCCGACAACGAACGCGTAGTGGGTGACGTGGGTAAAGCCGGAGTTTCTATCTGTTCGCTGGAAGATATGAAAATCTTGTTTGATGGTATTCCATTAAACAAAATGTCTGTATCTATGACCATGAACGGAGCAGTACTTCCTATTTTAGCGTTCTACATCAATGCCGGTTTGGAACAAGGAGCTAAATTGGAAGAAATGGCGGGAACTATCCAAAATGATATCCTAAAAGAATTCATGGTGCGTAACACCTATATTTATCCACCCGAATTCTCAATGCGTATCATTGCTGATATTTTCGAGTTCACTTCACAAAAAATGCCAAAGTTCAACTCTATTTCAATTTCAGGATATCACATGCAAGAAGCTGGTGCTACCGCAGATATTGAAATGGCTTATACACTTGCTGACGGGATGGAATATTTACGTGCCGGAATTGATGCCGGAATTGACGTAGATGCTTTTGCACCTCGCCTATCGTTTTTCTGGGCTATCGGCATGAATCACTTCATGGAAATAGCCAAGATGCGTGCTGCTCGTGTACTTTGGGCAAAAATCGTCAACAGTTTTGGTGCTAAAAACCCCAAATCGCTGGCTTTAAGAACACACTCGCAAACATCCGGATGGTCACTCACCGAGCAAGATCCATTCAACAACGTGGGTCGTACTTGTATTGAAGCAATGGCAGCTGCCTTGGGACATACTCAATCGCTACACACCAATGCACTGGACGAAGCGATTGCTTTACCAACTGACTTCTCTGCACGTATTGCACGTAACACACAGATTTACATACAAGAAGAAACGCAAATCACCAAAGAAATTGATCCATGGGCAGGTTCTTACTATGTAGAAACACTCACAAACGAGCTGATTCACAAAGGCTGGGAACTGATTCAAGAGATTCAAAACATGGGTGGCATGGCTAAGGCTATTGAAACCGGTCTACCTAAAATGCGTATCGAAGAGGCCGCTGCACGCACACAAGCACGTATCGACTCGGATGCTCAAACCATTGTTGGTGTAAATAAATATCGTTTGGAAAAAGAAGACCCCATTGATATTCTTGAAATTGATAATACAGCTGTACGCATACAGCAAACAGAGCGTTTACACAGTTTACGTGAAAAACGCGACGAAGCTGCTGTTAAAAAAGCACTGGCTGACATTACCGAATGTGTAAAAACTAAAGAAGGCAATCTACTGGATTTAGCAATCAAAGCTGCATCTGTACGTGCATCTTTAGGTGAGATATCCGATGCATGTGAAGACGTGGTTGGAAGATATAAAGCAATAATTAGAACTATTTCAGGCGTGTATTCATCCGAATCAAAAAAAGATCCAGACTTCGAAAAAGCTACCGCACTGGTAGAAGAGTTTGCTAAGAAAGAAGGTAGACAGCCTCGTATCATGGTTGCCAAAATGGGACAAGACGGTCATGACCGTGGTGCTAAAGTAGTAGCAACCGGATATGCTGACTGTGGGTTTGACGTAGATATGGGTCCTTTATTCCAAACACCGGAAGAGGCCGCTCGTCAAGCCGTCGAAAATGATGTCCATATCATGGGTGTATCTTCACTGGCAGCCGGACATAAAACGCTGGTACCTCAAGTAATTGAAGAGCTCAAAAAACTGGGTCGTCCTGATATCATCGTGATTGCGGGAGGTGTTATACCGGCTCAAGATTACGAATACCTATACAAGGCAGGTGTTGCTGCCATTTTTGGCCCCGGAACATCCGTAACGAAAGCAGCGTGTGATATTTTAACCATCCTGCTTCAGCATTAATTACATCTGCTTTTTATAAGCTTAGAAAAGACTGTCTGAGATTTCAGACAGTCTTTTTTCCATAAAAAAACAATTCTTTCAGGGAAGTGTCCTAATGATAAAAATATTCTCACTCTCAATGTGTCATATTGTTTTTATTCACTACCTTTGACCCCTGAATACCGATTGTTTATGTTACATTTTGGTATTAAATAATCAAAAATACAAGTAAAATCATGAAAACTATTGTTACTGGTGTGATTGGTGCTGATGCACATGCAGTTGGAAACAAAATCCTCGCTTATGCTATGGATGAAGCTGGCTTTAATGTAGTTAACCTTGGCGTTATGGTTTCTCAAGAAGAATTCATCGAAGCTGCCATCGAAACGAACGCTGATGCCATCGTGGTCTCTTCTTTATATGGTCATGGCGAAATAGACTGCAACGGCCTACGAGAAAAAGCCGAAGAAGCCGGTTTAAAAGGCATTCCATTATTGGCAGGTGGCAACCTGGTAGTTGGAAAACAAGATTTCAACGATGTGGAAAAACGCTTCTTAGCCATGGGATTCACACGAGTATATCCTCCCGGAACAGCTGTAGAAACTACTATTGGTGATTTAAAAGAAATACTAGGTTAACTGCATGCTGAGACAATGAACTATTTAACGGTTGATTTTGGTAGCACCTATACTAAGCTAACAGCCATTGATGCGGTTCAAGCAGAGATCAAGGCTACGGCCTCCTCTTTTACTACGATTGAGACCAACATCATGGATGGGTATAAGAATGCCTTAGCCCTACTTGAAGAAAAAACCGGTCCTATCACTTACGATAAAGTCCTATGCTGTAGCAGTGCTGGGGGCGGTCTGAAAATGGTTGCACTCGGACTCGTTCCGGAACTTACGGCCAAAGCAGCCAAGATGGCAGCATCCAGTGCCGGAGCTAAAGTGATTAAAACCTATGCATTTGAAATATCTAAAGAAGAACAAGACGAAATAGCTTCAATCAACCCGGATTTGGTTTTGCTATGTGGCGGAACAGATGGCGGAAACAAAGAAGTTATCATCAACAATGCTAAGCGCCTATGTGCTATTGACAGTGATTTCTCAATCATTGCTGCCGGTAACAAAAGTGCATCTTACGAATTAGAAGAAATATTTAAAGACTCCGGCAAGGACTACGTCATTACTAAAAATGTAATGCCGCAATTCAATCGACTAGACATTGAACCTGCCAAAAAGAGTATCACTTCACTTTTCATCCAAAAAATTATTGAAGCAAAAGGCTTATCACGCGTACAGGAAATGTCATACAGTGATGTGATACCTACCCCTCTGGCTGTTATGTCTGCCTGCGAACTACTGAGCAAAGGCACAAAAGAGATGGAAGGGCTGGGTGAATTGATGGCTATTGACTTAGGCGGAGCTACGACCGATGTGTATTCGATGGCTAGCGGCAAACCAACTCACGACAACATACTAGAAAAAGGATTGCCTGAACCATTCAGCAAACGAACAGTTGAAGGCGATTTGGGAATGCGGTACAGTCTGACATTTTTAGCTGATGAAATAGACTTGGATAGTCCGGACGAAGAAAATGAAATATCCAAAGAACATATACAAAATTGGGTAGCTTCATGCACCAACAATCCGGATACCATTGCAGCTACAGCTGAAGAAATACATATTGAAGAGTTCCTGGCTAAAAATGCCATACGCATTGCGACAGACCGACATTGCGGAATCATGGAAAAGAATTACTCACCTATGGGCGAGATTTACTCGCTTACGGGTAAGGATCTCACCAATATTCCTTATGTACTAGGCATAGGAGGAGCAATCATAAACAGTCCGAATCCGGCATACGTATTACGGGGGGTTATGTATAACCCGAAACAGTTTGACCGGATGAAGCCTAAAAATCCGACTTACTTGTTAGACGAAAAGTATATCTTTGCTTCAATGGGCTTATTAAGCGCTATTGATCCGGCGCTAGCATTAACTATATTAAAAAAAGACATAAAACAACTCAACACTCAAATCTGATTTAAGAAGGGGATACTATGGAAATTAAAAATGTAAAATTAACGGATGACCAGTTTTTCGCAGAGCGAAAAGAAGTATTGGAACAGTGGCCAACAGGTAAAAATTTAAACTTTGATGAAGCTGTTAAGTATCAACAATCAATTGCTTCAGAAAAACGTTTTGGAGACAAGCTTGCCAAAGCTAAAAAAGAAGGAGTTACACTGACACAACCTCGTGCCGGAGTAGCACTATACACCGAGCACATCAAGCTGCTTCAATACTTGGAAACAGAAGGAGAAGCCGATTTACTACCTACTACTATCGACAGCTACACACGTCTAAACAGATACCAAGAAGCTGAAACAGGTATTGAAAAAAGTAAAGAAAGTGGTCGTTCAATGCTGAACGGTTTTCCGGCTGTGAACTACGGTATTGATATCTGTAGGACAGTTACATCTTCCTTAAAAAGCCCGGTTCAGGTAAGACACGGAACTCCCGATGCTCGCCTTTTAACGGAGATTGCTATTGCCGGTGGTTTTACCTCGTACGAAGGTGGAGGTATTTCCTACAATATTCCTTATTCAAAGAACTTCTCTATTGAGAAAACGATTGCTTATTGGCAATATACTGACCGCTTAGTAGGTCTGTATGAAGAAGCCGGAGTATCTATCAACCGTGAACCATTTGGTCCGTTAACAGGTACATTAGTTCCTCCAAGCATCTCTAACTCTGTAGCTGTAATCGAAGCTTTACTAGCTGCCACACAAGGAGTAAAAGACATCACCGTGGGTTATGGACAATGCGGTAACTTAATTCAAGACGTTGCTGCAATCCGTGCATTGGAATCAGAAACACGTAAATACTTAGACCGCTACGGATTTAACGATGTACGTATCACAACTGTATTCCACCAATGGATGGGTGGTTTCCCACAAGACGAAGCAAAATCGTTTGCAGTTATTTCATGGGGTGCTGCTGCAGCTGTGCTTGCTAAAGCAACGAAAGTAATTGTAAAAACACCGCACGAAGCAATGGGAGTGCCAACCAAAGAAGCTAACGCTGCCGGCTTGAAAGCTACCAAACAGTTGACTTCTATGCTGAAAGACCAAAGCTTCACCGGTATTCCTGCCGTAATAAAAGAGAGTGAAATTATTGTAGAAGAAATGCGTTGCATCCTAGAGAAAGTTGAAGAACTAGGAAAGGGAGACTATGCGTTGGGTAGTATTGCTGCTTTTGAAGCCGGCGTACTAGACATCCCATTTGCTCCCAGCAAATTTAATGCAGGTAAAGTAATGCCGGCTCGCGACAATTCAGGTGCTATACGCTACCTTGACGCCGGAAACATTCCTTTCACCGAAGAGCTTAAAGCATTCCACCGCCAAAAATTGGAAGAAAGAGCCGCTTTTGAAAAACGCACAGTGAGCTTCCAAATGGTTATTGACGATGTATATGCTATTGGAAAAGGCTTCCTGGTAGGAAGACCTAAATAATAGAGAACTGTACTAAACAGACTCATAACAAGAAATATATACATTTAAACTATCAAAAGAATATGAAAATTATAGATGTTGTTTGTGCACAAGGTAAAACAGGTTTTTACTTTGATGACCAAAAAGCCATTAAAAGTGGAGCAAAAAACGATGGAGCGTTCTACAAAGGAACTCCCATGACAGAAGGATTTACAAACGTTAGACAAGCAGGCGAATCAATCTCTGTATTGTTTATTCTTGAAAACGGCAGCATCGCGCATGGCGACTGTGCTGCGGTTCAATATTCAGGTGCCGGAGGAAGAGACCCGCTGTTTTTAGCAGACGATTTTATTCCGGTTATTGAAAAACATATTGCTCCTTTATATAAAGGAAAAGACATTACTTCTTTTAAAGAACTAGCCAAGATAGTTGATAAAGGTATCAATCCGGAAACAGGAAAATTATATCATACAGCTATTCGCTATGGTGTTACGCAAGCATGTCTGGATGCTGTGGCTAAAAGCAAATCTAAATTAATGGCGCAAGTTATTGAAGAAGAATACGGAACTAAAATAGCCGACCAAATCATCCCTATCTTTACTCAGTCAGGAGATGACCGATACAACAATGCAGACAAGATGATTATGAAAGGAGCCAATGTGCTTCCTCACGCCTTATTTAACCACGTAGAAGACAAAGTGGGCTTGAAGGGTGAAAAGATTGCTGCTTATATCGAATGGTTAAGAAATCGTATCATTGCTTTCAAACCGTACGAAACCTACAATCCGGTTATCCATATTGACGTATATGGCACACTAAGCCTTGTTTTCGACAACGATTTTGAAAAGATTGCGAACTACATTGGTTCACTTGAAGAAATTGCTAAACCTTTCAAACTACGCGTAGAAGGTCCGGTAGATATGGGTGCTAAAGATGAGCAAATTAAGGCTATGGCTAAAATACGTTCGTTGATGGAAGAAAAAGGCATCAAAGCTGAAATTGTTGCAGACGAATGGTGTAACACATTAGAAGACATCAAAGACTTTACAATCAATAAAGCCGGTCACATGGCACAAATTAAAACACCGGACTTAGGTGGAGTAAACAACTCTATCGAAGCCGTTATCTATTGTAAAGAAAATAACATGGGGGCTTACCTAGGTGGAACATGCAACGAAACAAATCGTTCAGCCGAAGTATGTGCGCACATCGCTATGGCCACTTCACCTATCCAATGCTTGGCTAAACCGGGTATGGGCGTAGATGAAGGTTATATGATTGTATTCAACGAGATGCAACGTGTATTAGCTTTAAAAAACAGACTATAATAAATAATACAATGGAAGAAATCAGAATATTATCGCCAACAGCAATTTTGGGATATGGTTTCCCAATCGAGTCATTTGAAGAAGGTATGAGAAGAAAACCGCATGTTATTGCGGTTGACGCAGGTTCGACTGACCCGGGACCTTACTACTTAGGAGCCGGTAAATCTTTCACTGATTTCAACTCTGTAAAAAGAGATTTAGAAATCATGATTCCTGCTGCTATTGAAGCCGGTATACCCGTCGTGATAGGTAGCGCAGGGGGTAGCGGAGGCAGACCTCACGTTGCTTTCTGTCTGGATATCATTGAGCAAATAGCAAAAGAGAAAAGCTTAAACTTCAAGTTGGCTATCATCGAGTCTGAATTAGACAAAGAATTTATCCGTGAGAAAATGAAAGCCGGCGATATCAACCCGTTATATCCGGCTCCTGAACTAACAGATAAAGACGTTGACGAATCTGTTCGCATTGTTGCACAAATGGGAGAAGAACCATTTATCAACGCATTGAACGAAGGTGCGAATGTTATCTTGGCCGGTCGTTCTTATGATCCATCAGTCTTTGCTGCTTTAGCTATCAAAGAAGGATTTGACAAAGGTCTGGCTATACACTTAGGCAAGATATTGGAATGTGCTTCTATTGCTGCTCTTCCGGGTAGCGGTAGTGACTGCATGTTTGGTTATTTGCAAAAAGACGGTTTTGAGCTAGAGCCACTTTCTTCGGCACGTAAATGCACGACCCTTTCAGTTGCAGCACATACGCTGTATGAAAAGACCAATCCGTATGTATTGCCCGGACCAGGTGGAGCTATCAACCTACATGCCTGTGAATTCACGCAAGTGACTGACTCAAGAGTACGTGTTACCGGTAGCAAGTTTGTTCCTACTGAAGAGTATTTTGTTAAACTAGAAGGCGTTCGGAAAGTAGGCTATCGCACCATTTCGGTAGCAGCCGCTAAAGACCCGATTATGATTAGCAAAATAGATGACATCGTTGATGCAGTAAAAGCTCGTGTGATTGACAACTTCAAAGCTTATGGTATCACCGACTTCTTCCTTGATTTTAAAATCTATGGCAAGAATGGTGTCATGGGCATGTTTCCCGGTTCTGAAACACGCGTTGCTCATGAGTTGGCTATCGTTATTGAAGCCGTTGCTCCTACACAAGAACAAGCAAATACAATTTGCGGTTTTGCTAGAAGCACCATGCTACACTTTGGTTATGAAGGACGCATCTCTACAGCCGGAAACCTGGCTTTCCCATTCTCTCCTTCAGACGCTAAAGTAGGGGAAGTTTACGAGTTCAACGTGTACCACCTAATGAAAGTGGACGACCCGGTAAAACATTTCCCGATAGAATTTAGAACATTTACAGACGGAAAATAAAAAACAGCGATATGGAATATAAATTAATAGATATAGCATCTGTCATACGGAGTAAGAACTCAGGACCGTATGAACTTACTTTTGATGTCATTTTCAAAGACTTTGACATGTATCATAAAGTAAAAGAAGCGAAAGCAGTGAATGAAAAAGGATTTGCTTCATTATATAACATTAAAGAATCCGATATCATTAATCTGGTTTATTTTGATCCGGCTAAGGCTATTAAGATTACGATTGTTCGCCCTATACCCTCGGGTAATTTAGGTGAAACAGATGTATATGGCGCTCAACAGCAATCACCATTGATGGATTATACATTCAGCTTGTAATCAATATGCGCAACCTGATTCAGGAATATAATGTCTTTGCACAATACTTTGCTCCCCGTGGACGTGAACGTCTACTGTTTTTGGGAGAAGAGATTGCGCAAAGACATCTTCAATACAATGACAGACTGATAGGTATTGTGGGTGATGCCGGTTCCGGAAAGTCGTCCCTCATCAAAGGTATGTTTCCCGGTCTGGAGCTTACAAACGATGACGACACGCTCAATTCCCGGAAGATTATGCAAATCCGGGATATGTCTGACGAGGACTTCCATCAATCAACCACTTTCCATATGGACATGCGTTTCCAGATGGCTTTTACACAAATGCACGAGATTGTTGAGTTTGTGGAACGGGCACTTGAAAAGAATCGCAGAATCATTGTTGAGCATTTCAACCTGCTTTACCCTGCTTTAAAGATCAATGCAGACATTGTGATTGGTATAGGCGAAGAAATCATCGTTACTCGCCCAAGCATCTTCGGTCCGCTACCTCACAGCATCTATGACATTGTACATGACTCGTTGAAATACCGAAAGATGGCACACACCATTGAAGACATTACAATCATGGAGCTGGAAAATCATTTTGGTATTGATGAAAGCAATTTCTTTAGCTCAGACATGCGTAATGGCTTCGTGTTGAAGTTTTTCAAAGAACATGATATTGATTTTTACAAACTGGAAGAGTTGGTTTGGGAAAAGCTTCGTGCCAATCTATCTGTCTGCTACTACGATGAAGATCATATCAAGATAGGCGACACCGTAGTTGTATGTAATGGTCCTCGTTTACATATCAGAAACACATCAGAAGTCACGCGTTTTTCATTTGTTCATAAATTCATCAAAGACCCCAGAGACAATACCTACTGTATGATTGGGATGTTAGATGACAAGAAAGATGTGGACATTTACAACTTGAACACAGATCACTTCCTGAAGCGAGATTAATAGACAATTAAAAAACCAAAAATGAGAAATATTGAAGCAGCTCAGATTACTGAGCTTGTTGAAAAACTCTGCATGGAGGCAAACTATGTCCTATCAGACGATATATTCAATTGTTTAAAGACCTGCCAAAAGAAAGAGCAATCATCTTTAGGTAAAGATATTTTAAACACGTTGATTGAAAATGCAGAAATAGCTAAAACATGCAAAGAGCCCATGTGTCAAGATACCGGGATGACCGTTATATTCGTCACTTTAGGCCAAGAGGTTCATGTCAATGGATCTATTGAAAAAGCAATCAATGAAGGTGTACGCCGAGGATATGAAAACGGATATTTACGTAAATCTGTTGTGAACGACCCACTACACCGAATCAACACAAAAGACAACACACCGGCAGTCATTCATTACGAACTGGTTGAAGGGGATGCATTCCACATCACTGTAGCTCCCAAAGGATTTGGAAGCGAGAACATGAGTCAGCTCATTATGCTAAAGCCTAGCCAAGGAGTAAAAGGTATCAAAGACTTTGTCATCAAGACTGTTTCTGAAGCAGGCTCTAACCCCTGCCCTCCTATTATTGTAGGAATAGGCATCGGCGGAACAATGGAAAAAGCGGCTATCCTAGCCAAAAGGTCTCTTCTCAGACCTGTGGGTGAACATCATCCCGACCCTGTATATGCAGACTTAGAAAAAGAGTTATTGGAAAAGGTCAACGCTTTAGGTATTGGACCGGCAGGATTTGGTGGCAATACAACTGCCCTTGCCGTAAATATTCTTTCGTATGCTACACATATAGCCGGACTTCCCGTCGCTGTCAACATTGGCTGTCATGCTACCAGACATGCGGAAGGCTCATTGTAATTCAATAATTTGAAAAAGGATACTATGTCAGAACAACTAGAAATACGCCCTCCATTCACAGATGAAATGATTAGAGGTCTAAAAGCCGGAGATATGGTTTATATCACCGGAACGATATATACAGCACGCGATGCTGCTCATAAGCGCATGTGCGAATTGCTAGACGAGGGAAAACCTCTTCCTTTTGAAGCAGAAGGCTCTGCCGTTTATTATGCCGGTCCTTGTCCTCCCAAGCCCGGACGTCCCATCGGATCGGTAGGTCCTACAACCAGTGGACGCATGGACTTATATTCTCCTCGCTTGATTGAGCAAGGGCTGAAAGTGATGATTGGGAAAGGATTGAGAAATGCAGAGGTTATCGAATCAATCATTGCTCATGGCGCAGTCTATTTTGCTGCCATAGGCGGAGCTGCTGCACTAATGGGGCAAGCCGTTAAGAAAGCAGAAGTGATTGCTTTTGAAGACTTAGGACCGGAAGCTGTGCGCCGACTTGAAGTGGAAAAACTTCCGGTGATTGTAGCTATCGACTCAGCAGGCAACAACATGTACGAAAAGGGAAGAAAAGAGTTTGAACAAACCATCGAATAATCCCCACATTATAGAAAGAAAAACGGTCAACTATTAACTAGCTGACCGTTTTTGTATATAGACAGTATGATATGCTATCACTTTGTTGAAGACACTTCATCCAAAGGAACGTAATATTTAGTTGTTGTAGGTGAGTAAATACCAAAAGTTATTACATTCAAAAAACCATCCACGAAAGTCCATTGAGTTTTGGTTGTATAATTCTGTCTCTCTCCAATATTATTCTTCGCTTCTTGGTTTGCACCATTTAAAGGCAATAAGCCCCATAATAAGATAGGATTTCCTTTTGAAGCCACCTCAACTTGTGGAGTTTTAGCGGTAACAGTTCCATGGTATACTCTTGACGTGTAGCAAGAGGTCATAAACAGAGGAAATACAAGTAAGATTGCTGAATTTTTCAATATCTTTTTCATATCCATTAATAATAATTAAAAATTTAGGTAAATGTATGCAAAATAAAGGGATTAAATACATTTATTATTCAAAATATCAAAAAGAATACATAAAACAACTCTATCAAAAAGATTAAAAGCGGCGAATAGAGGATACTCTTCGCCGCTTTTATATATCAATGTGCAAGTAAATGCTTAGAGTTTCCCGCCAGCCTCTTTATCCAACAACCAGTATAGAACTCCATCCGAAGGTTGAACCA
>CAZSWS010000043.1:0-9761 GCA_964610765.1 uncultured Parabacteroides sp. | reverse complement strand
CCGCCAGCCTCTTTATCCAACAACCAGTATAGAACTCCATCCGAAGGTTGAACCAGTGTCGCCGGATAGTCAGCAGATGCAGCAGAACGAGTAAGTATCTCTTCCACTTTCTCAGCCTTATTTTTACCGGTAACCAGAAAAGCAACATGCCGTGCATTGTTCACAATTTGACCGGTTATGGTCACACGCTTCATACCAGTATCCGGATGTTTAGCAACCACACAGTTGTTTGGGTTGTCCCATAATGCTATTTGGTCAGGAAAGATAGAAACCGTATGACCATCTTCGCCCAACCCCAGCATTACCAACTCAAAGCAAGGTAAATTGTTTTGTTGAGGAAGTTGCTCATCCAATAATTGTCCATAACGGTGGGCTTCCTGTTCCGGGTCATTCTCACCTAATATACGAAACACATTTCCTTTAGGAATAGCTTCTACACGACTTAACAAGTGCTCATTCGTCATTCTGTAATTACTCATTTTATCGTCAGGGGGCACACAGCGCTCATCTCCCCAAAAAAAGAAAATGCGCTCCCACGGAATAGAGGTCTGATGATGATCACTCAAATAGTCAAATATAACCTGCGGCGTACTTCCCCCCGACAAAGCTATATGTACAGTCGGATATAAAGAAAGCAAATGCAAAAGCAACTCAGTAAAGCCTTCATTTAGCGAACCAATATCCTCGTAAACACGAATATCCCTTTTCATTTTAGTCCTTTCCTTGCTTTATAAATCACAATAATCCCCATCACCCGAAAGGTTTCTACACGGATATCTCCATCGCATGCTTGGTCCTTCAATCAGTTGATCACTTTCAGCAGGTCCCCATGTACCTGCCGGATAACCATGCAAGGGAGTTTCCGGATGATTATTACAATAATCCAGTATCGGCTGAACATATTTCCAAGTTTCTTCCAACGCATCGCCCCGAATATAGAGTGTCGAATCACCCATCATACAGTCAAGCAATAAACGCTCATAAGCTTCCGGAACATACGTATCCTTCAGTTCTGAATATAAAAAGTCAATATTCACATTTTGCACCTGATATCCCCTACCCGGCACTTTCATACCTGTCTTCAGCAATATGCCTTCATCCGGCTGAATACGTAAAACCAGCAGGTTACCATCGTTACAAAACTCCTTATTTTCTACAAACAAAGCAAAAGGAGTCGGTTTGAAATGAATGACTATCTCCGTCACTCGCGTTGGCAATCGTTTCCCGGTACGCAGATAGAACGGTACTCCGCCCCATCGCCAATTATCAATATAGGTTTTCATGGCGAAGTAGGTTTCCGTACGAGATTCCGGATCAACACCCGGTTCTTCCCGATATCCGGGCAGTATCTCATCACGAACTGTTGATTTAGTATATTGTCCACGTATAATGTTCGTTTCTAATTCAGCAGGAGTAAAAGGACGTAATGCCTGAAATACTTTCATCTTTTCATTACGTACCGAAAGCGAGTCAATCGCCATAGGAGGCTCCATAGCCACCAATGCCAATAGTTGCAGCAAGTGATTTTGTATCATATCGCGCATAGCTCCGGCATGTTCATAATAACTGCCTCTATTCTCAACACCTATACTCTCCGCAGCCGTTATTTCAACATGATCTATATAGTTTCTATTCCAAAGAGGCTCATAGATACTATTAGCAAAACGCGTAACAAAGATATTCTGAGCAGTTTCTTTCCCTAAATAATGATCTATACGGTAAATTTGCTCCTCCTTATAGGTTTTAAGCAAAGAGATATTCAAGGCTTTAGCCGACTCAAGATTTACTCCAAACGGCTTTTCAATAATGATACGTTTGAAACCATCCGACTCATCATTCAATCCCTGCTTAGCTAAATAAGCGGGAATTATTTCATACATAGAAGGAGGCGTTGACAAATAAAAGATATAGTTTGGAGGTATGTTTTGACTCGCCCCCAAACTAGCTAGCTGTTCTTTCAGCAACACATATTCATCAGCAGCGGCTGTATTTATAGCCTGATAAAATAGCTTGTCACAAAAAGCATGAATAACATCTTCCGAAGCATCTTTCCCGGACTTAGCAAATGCCCTAATGCCCTTCTCCATTTTTTTACGGAAAGTCTCGTGGGTCATTTCCGTACGAGCAACTCCCAATACGGCAAAATGTTTAGCCAGCGCATCGGTAGTATGCAAATCAAATATGGCCGGTATTAGTTTGCGATACGTCAAATCGCCCGATGCTCCGAAGATGACCAATATCTGATCCGGTATCTTTTTTACACTCATAGACACAGCCGTTTTTAGTCTTTCTTTATTTCATGACCACCAAATTGATTACGCATGGCAGCTAGCAATTTCATCGCATAAGACGACTCTTGTCTTGACTGAAAACGTGTAAACAAAGAGGCAGTAATCACATGTGCAGGCACATCAAAATCAATAGCTGTCTGAACAGTCCATCGCCCTTCTCCGCTATCAGCCACATAGTCTTTTATATCATCCAGCTCTTCATTGCCTTCCAGCGCATTACCAATAAGCTCCAGCAACCACGAGCGAACCACCGAACCGTGCATCCAGGTGCGTGATACTTTTTCGAGGTCAACATCGTAAGGAGAGTTTTTCATGATTTCAAATCCCTCAGCATAAGCTTGCATCATTCCGTACTCAATACCGTTATGCACCATCTTCACCATGTGTCCGGAGCCACTTTCACCACAGTAAATATACCCATCATCCGGTGCCAGCGATTTGAAGATAGGCTCTAGATAGTCACAGGCTTCTTTATTTCCGCCATACATCAGGCAGTATCCATTTTGTAAGCCCCAAACACCACCACTCGTACCACAATCCACATAATGAATACCCTTTGCAGCTGTTTTCTTTCCTCGCTCAACCGTTTCACGCCAATAGCTGTTTCCGCCATCAATAATGATATCGTCAGGTGAAAGCAACTCCAAGAGTGCATCTATATTTTCATCTACGGGTTTACCGGCAGGAACCATCAGCCAAACAGCCTTACGACCTTGCAGTTGGCTTACCATATTCTCAAGACTGGAAGCACCTTTTGCTCCTTTTTCAACAGCCTCATCTATGGGAGGTTGTGTATTATTGAATGCCACTACATGATGTCCTTTCAACAATAGGCGTTCTACCATTCGTCCACCCATTTTTCCTAATCCTACAAATCCTATTTCCATATTCTTTATGTTTTAAATGATTACAGTTTTTATTTAAAAGTGATTATCTCTTTATATTCATTATTCAATACTGCATCAAGCCTTTTCATCTAAAAAAAGCTTGACTTGTGTATATATATTTTCCGGGGTAAAGCCATACTCCTCTTCAAGCACCTGATAGGTAGCCGACAACCCAAAAGCATCCAGTCCCCATACACGACCATTAGTCCCTACCAATCCCTCTAACGTAACGGAAAGACCGGAAGTTACACCAAAGACTTTACTGCCCGGGGGCAAGACCGATTCTTGATATGCTTTCGGCTGACTCCTAAATAAGCCTTCAGAGGGGACAGATACGATTCGCACACCTATCCCGTCATTCTTTAACAGTTTAGCAACCTGAACCAGCAAAGAAACTTCAGAACCGGAAGCAAGCAAAACGATCTCCCAGTCTGCATCTTCACTCACCACATAGGCACCCTGGGCAGTCTGCAAAGCATCTGCATATCTGGATGTTGCAGAAGGAATATCTCGAATGCTTTCACGAGAAAGAATCAAGCCCGTAGGTGATTGTGTATTCTCAATAGCCAATTTCCAGGCAACTGTCGTCTCTTCTGCATCAGCCGGACGCAACACCAACATAGCGTTTTGTCCCGCATGATTTTTTAGTTTCTCCAACAGTCTGATTTGCATTTCTTGCTCTACCGGCTGATGGGTAGCCCCATCTTCACCTACGCGAAACGAATCGTGTGTCCAAATAAACTTCACAGGCACTCTCATCAATGCAGCCAGCCGAACAGCCGGTTTCATATAGTCCGAGAAAGCAAAAAACGTACCACATACAGCCATAACCCCTCCATGAATCACCATACCGGTACACAAACATGCCATAGTCAATTCTGAAACTCCTACTTGAAGAAAAGCACCGGAGAAGTCGCCGGTATCAAATGCTCGTGTATGTTTTAAAAACTGCCCGGTCTGATCTGATAGCGCCAAATCAGCCGAAGCGGCAATCATATTTTCAATCTTTTGCCCAAATACATCCAACACGACCCCTGAAGCAATGCGCGTAGGTTTATTATGTACCTGTTCAATCGCTTCCCAATCAATTTCCGGCAATACACCTTTAAACCAGCTTTCCATTTTCTTGGCAAGCTCAGGGTTGCTCTTTGCCCACACAGTTTTATCCGCGTTCTTTTGTGCAACGAACGTTCGCAATTCATCTTCGCGCCGTGAGTATAGCTCTTTTACTTCCGGAAATATCACAAAAGGATTGCCGGGATCTCCTCCTAAAGATTCTATTGTTTTTTCATACGACCCACCTGCAAACCGCAAAGGTCCGCCATGTGTAGCCGAGAGGTTAGTCGTCAAAGGAGTTCCATCTTCTGCAACAGCTCCCTTTGCCATCTGTGTTTTCCCAATGATTAACACCGGTTTTCCCTGAGTTTGTTTAGCTTCAGTGAGGGCTGAACGGATTTCTTCCATATTATTTCCGTCGATGGAAATGACTTTCCAGTTCCAAGCCCGATACTTAGCAGCTACGTCTTCATTAGATGCAATATGTGTTGAGCCTGAAATTTGAATTTCGTTACAATCGTAAAACATGATGAAATTATCCAACCCCAATCTTCCGGCTATACGCCCTACCCCTTGCGAAACTTCCTCTTGAATACCCCCATCCGATATCAATGTATAAATGGTTTGATCCATTCTCTCACCCAATCGATGAGCTAAAAACTTAGCTGCAATAGCTGCTCCGGCAGCAAAGGCATGTCCCTGCCCTAATGTTCCCGTCGTGCATTCAATGCCACGCATCGGATCAATCTCCGGATGTCCCGGCGTAGGGCTTCTCAAAGAGCGAAAAGCCTTCAGGTCATCCATCGAATATTTGTCGGTATAAGACAATACGGCATATAACATAGGACACATATGCCCCGGATCCAGAAAAAAACGATCCCGATTCTCCCACAAGGGGTTATCCGGATCGTAAATCAAAAATTCACTGTATAATACATTGATGAAATCAGCTGCGCCCATAGCACCTCCGGGATGTCCGGAGCGAGCGTGTTCAACCATGGAAGCTATGAGTATCCGCGTGTTGTCTGCTGCTTTTTTTATAGATTGTTTGCTGGTCATTTTGGAATGTTTTATGTAAATATAACAATTTTAAGACATGTATGTTCTACTTATCCCAAAATCAAGCCATTCACATACTCTCCAAAATGAACGATTAAAAATCGAACTGACATCCAACAAACTGATTATCCGAATTGGGTTCCGGATAAATAGGCTCTATCAATATATTGGCTTAATTAAACATCATATTGGCTTCTTGCCCACTGTGAAGTTCAATGGTGATGATTCCGTCAACAACCGGGAGAGAGAGTGGTTGATTGTCAACACGCAAACGGAGTTTTGCATTGTCTTCAGGCAGTTTCACTCGATATTCACGGGTTGTATTCGTTACATTCTTGAGCGAAGCCGAAAGCAGTTGTCCTTCTTTCCACTTAGCTGACACTTCACCGCCACCACGCACTTTCAGCCCTTTGAATAAGCCGGTATTCCAAGCTTGCGGTAGTGCCGGCAATAATTCCACACAATCAGACTGACTTTGCAGCAGCATTTCTGCTATTCCGGCACATCCTCCAAAGTTTCCATCAATTTGGAAAGGCGGATGAGCACAAAACAGGTTTGGATAAGTCCCACCACCTATCGTCTTGAGCGTCAACGAATCGACACATGGACGGAGTAAGTCTGAAAGCAACTTATAAGCATGCTCACCATCACGAAGTCGTGCCCAAAAGTTTACTTTCCAAGCCATCGACCAGCCGGTGCTTACATCACCACGAGCAATAAGCGATTCGCGAGCAGCCTCAGCCAATTCGGGCGTATGCTCGGCCGATATTTCATATCCGGGATATAAGCCATATAAATGAGACACATGTCGATGGTGAGGTTCAACTTCTTTATAAGGCTCCAACCATTCCATGATTCGTCCATCCGGTCCAATAGTCGTAGGCATCAGCCTGGCTCGTTTCTCTTTCAAGATTGAGACAAAGTCTGCATCTACACCTAACTGTTCTGCTGTTTGAATCGTATTGGTAAACAATTCTCTCACCAGCTGATTATCCATGGTTGAGCCGGCACAAATATTCACGACATCCCCATTAGGCGTTACATAGCCATTTTCCGGAGAGGTTGTGGGAGCCGTCACTAAATATTTACTACGCGGATCTTCCACAAGCATATCGGTAAAGAAAAGTGATGCACCTTTCAAGACCGGATAAACATCTTTCAAATAGGTCGTGTCTTGTGTAAAAAGATAGTGTTCATACAGATGCTGACATAACCATGCAGCAGAAGTGTTCGTTGCTCCCCATGACGGATGTTCGCCCGGAGCTGTAAACTCCCACACATTGCCTAAAATATGAGTCACCCATCCGCCTGCTTTATAAAACACTCGAGCGGTATTCTCTCCACTTTTCACTTGCGACTTTGTCCACTCTATCAACGGCATATGAAGTTCAGACAGATTGGTCACCTCGGCCGGCCAAAGATTCATCTGAAGATTAATATTCAAATGATAATCACCATTCCAAGGTGCTTGAATGGCTTGTGCCCATAAGCCCTGTAAATTTGGAGGCAACAAACCGGGACGAGTGGATGAGATTAATAAGTAACGACCAAATTGAAAATATAACGACATCAAACCGGGGTCTTCTTCTCCCCTATTGAAAGCATATAGTCGCTCATTGATAGGCAATAAAGCATTGTCTGTCTGCCCAAAATCAACCTCTACGCGATCATAAAGTTCACGATATTTTGCCACATGATTTCCTCTGAGTTCATCATACGTATATCGGGTAGAGTTTTCCAACAACTGTTGCAACTGTTCGTCAACACCTTGTCCAAAATAGTCAGTAGCCATTCCTACAAGGATAACCACCTCTGAGGCATCTTTGATAATCAAGTCTTTTCCGGACGTTTGCAACTGCCCGCCTTTAGGAAGGTTTATTTTCACTTGTGCACCATATCGAACTCCTTGCTCACCATTATCGCCATCATTTAGCTGTCCTTGCATAAACAAGTCTAGTCCGTCCGTCCACACACTGTCTCGCTCCGGACGATTAAGTGTCAAACTGAAGTTGATCATTTTATCTACATCCGCTTTTAAGTAGACCACTCCTAAGTCGTTCGAGAAAGAAGTAAATGCTTCACGGAAATAATTCACACCATCTTTTTGAAAAGCGACCGAAGCTATCGCATCTTGCAGATTCAGCTCACGTCGATAAGCCTTTTCTTCCTTAGCCGCTTCACCATAGTGATAGGTCAGTTCAAGATTGCCCAACAACTGAAAGGAACCATACGGTGCATTTGCACCGTTACCATGGGCACTGCCCTGTCCACCACAAACAAAATGCCTGTACATCATTTCCTGTGCCTCTTTATGCTGCCCTTGAAAAAGTAAATTGCGTATTTGCGGCAGATAATAAGCAGCTGCTTCGTTGTCGGTGTTTTGCTTCCGTCCCGACCACATAGATATTTCATTCAAAATGATGGTTTCTTTATCTACACCCCCATCAGGCATCAAGCCAATGCGCCCATTACCTAAAGGAAGCGTTTCCTCCCAAATCTTAGCCGGACGGTCAAAAAAGTAGCTATTGCTCAAAAGTTTCCTCTTTCCGGTGTCAACACAGCCTATACTTACAATAGGAAGTAGTATAAAAAGAACGATGAATTTCAGTGCATTTTTCATTATAGTCAATATTTAAAATCAAAAACTTTGCATATCATACAGGTTTTTATAAAAACCGCCTTTGCTTAACAGTTCTTCGTGTTTACCTCGTTCAACTATTTTTCCTTCGTGCAAGACGCAAATCTCATCCGCGTTTTTAATAGTCGAAAGTCGGTGGGCAATCGCAATGGTTGTACGGCTCTTCATCAGTTTTTCGAGGGCATCTTGTACCATGTATTCCGATTCGGTATCCAATGCAGACGTTGCCTCATCTAAAATGAGTATAGGTGGATTCTTCAAAATGGCACGGGCTATGCTGATTCGCTGGCGCTGCCCGCCGGAGAGCTTTCCTCCTCGGTCGCCAATCATGCTATCGTAACCATTTTCCGTACTTATAATAAACTCGTGTGCATTGGCTATTTTAGCTGCCTGAACCACATCGTCTAAAGTGGCATTTTCGACACCAAAGGCGATGTTATTATAGAAGGTATCATTAAACAAAATAGCCTCCTGATTGACATACCCCATGATAGAGCGTAAATCGCGCATGCTTAAATCACGCACATTCACACCGTCAATACATATCTCGCCCTGTTGCACATCATGAAAACGGGGCAAAAGGTCGACCAACGTAGACTTACCGGAACCGGACTGTCCTACCAATGCTATGCTTTGTCCTTTTTTAATTGTCAAATCAATGTCTTTCAACACATAAACCGTATCATATTTGAACGATACATTTTTATACTCGATTTGGCTATCTAAACGCTTAATTTGAACCGGATGTTCGGACTCTTTAATCGTATTTTCAGCTAATAAAATTTTGTCAATACGTTCCATTGAGGCCAACCCTTTTGGGATGTTATAACTGGCTTTTGAAAGTTCTTTAATCGGATTAATGATACTATATAATATGGTCAGGTAAAAAATAAAACTCGGAGCCGTTATCATACTGTCTGCATTCAAAATAAGCGTTCCGCCAAACCAAAGCACAACCACAATCATGATTGTTCCTAAAAATTCACTCATCGGATGCGCCATCTGCTGACGCGTATTTACCCGGTTTATAATGTTTCGATAGTCGTTGCTGGAGTTTTCAAAGCGATTTTCCATCTTTCGTTGTGCATTAAAAGCTTTGATTACGCGCAGTCCACCCAGCGTTTCCTCTACTTGTGCCATCAGGTCACTCCATTTTTCTTGTGCTTCCAATGAGCGTCTTTTTAATTTTCGCCCTACGAAACCCATAAACCAAGCCATAACAGGAGCAATCACAATGGTAAAAAGCGTAAGCTGCCAACTCGTGAAAATCAATGTGGAAAAATAAACAACAATCAATATGGGATTCTTCAACAGCATATCCAGCGAACTCATAATCGAGTTTTCTACCTCATTTACGTCTCCACTCATTCGGGCGATGATATCTCCTTTGCGTTGTTCAGAAAAGAAAGATAAGGGCAGGTTAACTATTTTGTTGTACATCTGCATCCGCAAATCACGCACAACACCTGTACGTATAGGGATCATCACAGCCGAAGAAAAGAAATAAGCCGCCGTCTTTAAAAAAGTAAAAAACACAAGCAACACTCCTAAAATCAGTAAGAGCATACTTCCACCATAGGTTTTCAAAAACTGTCCTAAATAATATTGACCATTATTAAGCAATAACACTTTCATCTCCTCGCCTGAATCCCAAGGGATGAATGTGTCTACAATAGTAATTGTACCAAAAAGAACTCCCAATATAGGAATCACCAAGGTAAAAGAAAAAACGTTCAGCAGAGCCGATAGAAGGTTCAACAAAATCGCTGAAGTCATGTTTTTTTTATAGGGCGGTAAAAACCGTTGAAGTATTTTAAAGAAATCTTTCAT
>CAZSWS010000042.1:19168-24225 GCA_964610765.1 uncultured Parabacteroides sp. | reverse complement strand
GCCTCTCTATCCCCGACCAGACCGGCAACAGTATACGCCATAAATGGATAGAAGTGTCTTACTACACGGATCAAGGTGTTTTAGTCAACGAAAGACTGCTAAGTGGTTCACGCGACGAAGACTTCACCGGGGTCATTTTTCAACATGAATATGACCACCTAATGGGCATTCTTTTCACCGACCGCCCCTACGAAGAATTGTAATTGGATATATACACGACCTTGCATAGCCATAACTTACCATTCAGCAGTTAAACTCTATCGTTCCATATCATTAAATCGAAGATTTATATAAAGAGCAAAGGGGTCAATAAACAAAAAAAAGATAAATAGGAACTAAAAATCGAGCTCTGCGTCGTTTTCATTATCTTTGCGTGGTTAATAGAATAATGATGCGGTACTTTATATATCTCAGTTATAACGGAACGAATTATAGTGGTTGGCAAGTGCAACCCAACGGCGATAGTATCCAACAACAGCTGGAAACAGCTTTGTCAACCATTCTTCGCCACCCGGTAGCCGTAGTAGGTGCCGGACGGACAGACGCCGGAGTACACGCCCAACTGATGCCCGCACATATAGAGTTGGATGAGCCCATCTCTGACACTATACAGCTAGTACACAAGCTAAACCGCATGCTACCCAAAGATATTGCTATTCGGCGTATCATTCCGGTTAAAAACGATGCACATGCGCGCTTCGATGCTATTTCACGAACGTATAAATATGTCATATCCATGACAAAGGACCCGTTTTGCTTCAACTTCGCCTACCGGGTTCCATTTGCTCTTGACTTTGAAGCCATGAACAAAGCTTGCGACATATTATTTGAATATACCGACTTTACAAGCTTCAGCAAATTGCATACAGATACAAAAACCAACAACTGCCGCATTATGCATGCAGGGTGGAGAGAAGAAGATGGGAAATGGGTTTTCACCATTACCGCCGATCGGTTTTTACGCAATATGGTGCGTGCCATTGTCGGCACACTCTTTGACGTGGGGAGAGGTAAAATAAATATGGACGGATTTCGCCAAATCATAGAGGCAAAGAATCGATGTAGTGCCGGCAGTTCAGCTCCGGGGCATGCTCTTTACTTATATGACGTAGCCTATCCGGAGGATATTTTTGATGTATAAAACAAGCTTCCTATTATTTTTTGTGTTGTTTAAAAAGGATATGCGTATATTTGGAAACTCAAAAAATCGTTATTGAATGAAGCAAACTCTATTAGTTCTAATCTGCTGTCTTTTTCCTTTTTTCGCACAAAGTGCTGAAATCGAGAAAATTTTCACGTCTATGCCTGACTCTATGATACCACAACTGGAAGAGCCTTGGCGTAAAGACCTGATTGCCCTACATAAAAGCGGGAAAGAAGCTCGTTTGCAGAACTTGATGAATGGCTATTCTAAATTGGAAGAAATGACGGATGATTTCATAGCGATTCAAGTGACCGAAAGAAGCCGGATAGAGATAAAACTACTACCACTTATCAACAACACCCACATCGTTTGCCTAATTCGAACAGCTTACGGACCTGTGCCTGACAGTCAATTGTCATTTTATACCACCGACTGGGAACCTATAGCCAATAATGGAATGTTTACTCCGACAAGTCCGGAGTGGTTTTACAAAGAAAAGATAGATAAAAACGATCCGACTTTTCAATTTATCCAAGCCCGATTAGATATGTGTCTTTTCAAATACAGTTTAAGTGGAGACAGCAACACCTTAACGGTTGAATATACAACCCCTCTCTACTTAAACAAGGAAGAGCAACAAAAAGCGGCAGCTTTTTTAAAAGACACACCCAGGACTTATGTGTGGAAAGCTTCTCGATTTGAATAAATACGCGTTAAGCTCTTTTTGCCAAAAGGAACTCATCTATTAAATCACGTAAATCATCTTCTCCTCTACTCCCTATAAGTGAAGCTTTCATATCGGTAGATGGATTACAAAAAAGCAGTGTAGGAACCCGACGTATATCCAACGCCTCCTCAAGCTCCGGAGCTTGATCCAGGTCAACTTCATAGAAGTCTACATGAGCAATTAAATCAAATGCAATCCTCCTTAGAACAGGCTTGACAATTTGACAAGCGTCGCAGGCAGAGGCTGTAAAAAGCACAATGCAGGGTCGTTTGCTTTTAATCGTCCAATTTGTGTGTGTGGCTAATACATCACCCACACGTATAATAAAATCTTTCGTTGCCAATTTAATAGGTTTCATGCTTAATTTTACCTGATTATTTAAACTCGCGTTAAAAATAGGGATAAGCGTAATAATTCAGTAAATTTGTTTGATTGAATATTTTAATAGTACAATAACAGTATCTTATGAAACATCAAGCGTTGAATAGCAAGTGGCATAAAACAAGCAAAAGAAACAAACAGTTCCGATTTAAAAAAAGCGGGTACATCAGTTTATTACTTATCATCTTAATGAGTGGTCAGCTAACAGCTCAAACCACTAAAAAATACTTAAACATTGTATTTATTGGGAATAGCATAACCCAAGGTGTAATCATTGAAAAACCGATACTTAACTCACCACCCGCCAAAGCGGTAGCATATTTAAAAGAGCAACCCGGAATCACAAACATCAAATATGCCAATCAGGGGTATGCCGGGAAAACAACTGTTGATTTTTTGCCCGAGACCAATACTTTTTTCCCAAAAGTACTGGAAGCAGCCGACCCTTTATCCATTCAGCGAAGTGCACAACTCATCTTTTCAATTGTATTGGGGACGAATGACAGTGCTGACAAAGGACCTACCGGAACCCCTGTATCAGCAGAGTCATACGCCAGCAATTTAAAAACAATTATCAATGAGCTGATGCGGCTATACCCTGAAGCAATCTATATTATTCATCATCCTATTTGGTACAGTTCGACCACGCCGGAATATAATCCGGAACGACTTACAAGCTATTTCCCCCAGATTGATCAGCTAGTTAGTGAATATGCAGTTAGTCACCCCGAAAAAGTATTCAAAGGCGACACGGATGGCTACGCCTATTTTAAAGAAAACTATGAAACGCGCCTGATTCCTGAAGATAAAGGAGGGAAAGTAGAAACATTCTATCTCCACCCAACCATCCAAGGTGCAGAAGACTTAGGTATATTCTGGGCTAAAGCTATCTATCAGGCTATTGCTATAGAAAAAGAAGCTTCTGCCTCCGAATAGGTCAATCAGCATCCTACCTGTTGATAACTTTTTGCCCTTTACCCCTTAAAATAGGCAGAACGAGTCAGTAAATTATGTATTTTTACGTGAATTTATTCATTATCAGTCGATACAGTATTGCTGATAGGTAATAAATTTCGAGAGGTTATCTTTTAAGCTTAATAAAGAAAACTAGGTAAGTCCCTAAAGAACAAAAGCTTAAATAGAAGAGGTTGAATAAAGAATAACGAGTATTATTAAGTTTTCAGCAACTTTTTAAACTTTTAAGTGAAGCAAACGAGATGATTACTTCATACCATATACCAGTCATGCTTAAAGAATGCCTGGAAGGGTTGTCTATTAACCCGTCCGGGATATATGTTGATGTAACATTTGGTGGTGGCGGACATTCACGGGGTATACTAGAACAATTAGGCAAAGGAGGCCGTCTATACGGATTTGACCAAGATGCTGATGCAATAGCTAACAGTCCTGATGACTCTCGCTTCACCTTTGTACAATCGAACTTCAAGTATTTAAAAAACTTTCTGCAATACTATGAAGAATCTTCCATAGACGGACTACTAGCCGACCTAGGCGTATCATCCCATCATTTCGACTCGCAAGAAAGAGGCTTTTCCTTTCGCTTTGAAAGTCCGCTTGACATGCGCATGAACAACCGAAAAGGGATAACTGCTGCCGACGTATTAAATACATACGAAGAAGAACAGCTTGCTACCCTATTTTATCAATATGGCGAATTAAAAAATAGCCGCAGGATAGCCTCATCGATTGTCAGCAGCCGTAAAGAGAAGCCTTTTGCTACCAATTCAGACTTTATAAAAACCGTTGAACCTTTTTTAAACAAAGGGGCTAAGCAAACTAAAATATTGGCGCAACTCTTTCAGGCACTACGAATAGAAGTAAATGATGAGTTGGGTGCCCTGCGTAAAATGCTGACACAAACACTGGAAGTTTTGAAGCCCGGTGGCAGATTGGTTGTTATGACTTACCATTCATTGGAGGATCGACTAGTTAAGAATTTTCTTAAGACCGGAAATTTTGAAGCTATCGAGGAGAAAGACTTCTTCGGAAATCTTCAAACACCCTTTAAGCTAATCAACAACCGTGTTATCACACCAACAGAAGAAGAGTTAGCTGAAAACCCACGCAGCAGAAGTGCTAAATTAAGAATTGCCGAAAAGAAACCGGATTGAATGACTGAATAAAAAAATGGCAGCGAAAACTAAAAATAAAAAAGAATATAAAGTCAGCTTTTGGAGCGTATTACGTGGTGATATACTTAGGGAAGACTTTCTAGCTAAGAACGGGAAGGTAATTATACTGGCTCTTTTGATGATTTTCTTTTTGATTGGCAATCGATATACAGCCATTCAAAAACTTCGTGAAATAGAAAAACTGCAAAAACAATTGACCGATTTGAAATACGAGCATCTATCAATTTCGTCAGAGCTGACAGGAAACAGTCGCCCCTCTCAAATTGAGCAATTGGTAAAAGAGCAAAATCTGGATTTAGAAGGAGCCAAAACACCTCCTTACAAGTTACACAAATAAGCATGAAGGAAACGATAGAAGATATTCAAGACGAAAATCAAGAAGAACGAGACGATATTAAGCGTAAATCCATACGCCGATATACGATTGTTGTTTTAGGGCTTCTATTCCTGGCTTTTGGCATCATTTTCAGCGCTTCTAACACCATATTCAACGAACGGGATAAATGGCTTAAAGTAGCTGAACAACAAAAACGACCCAACCTGCTGGTATATCCAAACAGAGGAAGTATTTATTCAGCAAATGGGGAACTCATGGCCACCAGCGTTCCGATGTACTACACCTATTTCGACTTTGGCGCAGAAGGTTTTCTGC
>CAZSWS010000042.1:14689-19068 GCA_964610765.1 uncultured Parabacteroides sp. | reverse complement strand
CAAAAGCCATACGGCTCATTGGCTTCGCGTACGATTGGCGACATTTACGGTGAGATTGAAGCCGGAGGGTTGAGTAAAGGAAAGAACGGACTGGAATTACAATATGACTCTCTTTTAAGAGGTGAAGCCGGACTGGCAACTGTTAGACGCCTGGGGGGTACATGGACTACAGTAACCATGGTTGACCCGACCGACGGGGTAGATATTATCACCACCATTGACATTGACATTCAAGACATCACTGAAAAAGCCTTGACAGACAAACTCAAAGAGATTGATGCCGAATCCGGAACAGTTGTAGTCATGGAGGTGGAAACCGGTGAGATAAAAGCCATCACTAACATGGCACGCATACGTGAAGGTGTATATGCCGAAACAAAAAACCATGCAGTAGCTGATGAGATTGAACCCGGTTCGACATTCAAGGTAGCTTCCATGCTGGTAGCCCTAGATGATGGGGTTGTTAAACCAACCGACTCAGTCAATGTAGGGAACGGCATCTACATGTATAAAGGTGCACGTATGACCGACCACAACTCGCATCGAGGAGGATACCATGAGATTACGGCAGAGAAATCTATTTGGTTTTCATCTAATATCGGGGTAGCTAAAGTAATACTCAAAGGCTACGAAAAAGATCCTCAGAAATTTGTCGAAGGACTTCGACGCGTAGGAATGGATGCCGACCTTAAACTGGAAATACCCGGAGCCGGACGTGCTAAAATTCGAGATACAAAAAGTCCCTACTGGTCTAAGACTTCGCTTCCCTGGATGTCTTTTGGCTATGAAACGCAAATACCTCCCATCAACACCTTGGCTTTTTTCAATGCGATTGCAAACGACGGAAAAATGATGCGTCCTTTCTTTACAAAAAGCATTCTGAGAAATGGAGAAGTCTCCGAGGTCTTTAAGCCGGAAGTACTCATATCTTCCATCAGCTCAAGTCAGGCAATCAAAGATATTCAAGGCATGTTATTGGGCGTAGTTGAAGAAGGAACCGGCAAACCGGCTCATTCAGATGCTATTCGTATAGCCGGTAAAACAGGAACGGCACAGATTGCCGTTGGAGGTAGCTACACGGCACAAGGCAAGCAACATCAGGTGTCATTTTGTGGATATTTCCCGGCAGAAAAACCGGTTTACTCGGCTATCTGCGTGATTCGAAGACCCCGAATAGGCTACCCTTCCGGAGGAACGATGTCGGGCGAAGTAGTCAGAAACCTGGCCGAGAAAATCTATTCGAACAAAATGCCTATTGACATCAAGAAGACAGAAAGAGACTCTACGGCTGTCTTAGTACCAGACGTTAAAGGAGGTGAGAGTAAATCAATTAAATATGTATTAAATAAGCTAGGAGTTGACTA
Source organism: uncultured Parabacteroides sp. (assembly GCA_964610765.1). GTDB lineage: Bacteria > Bacteroidota > Bacteroidia > Bacteroidales > Tannerellaceae > CAZSWS01. The sequence goes on along the minus strand of CAZSWS010000042.1, from coordinate 17,704 downwards.
CAAAACCGATTCCATAGACGCTCAATGGGTCGTCTCGCACGCAGACACCACAGACATTCAGATAATCAGTCGTAAGGTTATTGACAATTTAGTGCCAAACGTTGTAGGCATGGGAGCTAAAGACGCACTTTACCTTATGGAGAAATCAGGGCTGCGAGTTCACATTTCCGGTGCAGGGAAAGTTCGTACTCAATCGCTCTCACCCGGCAGCAAAGCTGTGAAAGGGCAGACCGTCACACTCACATTAAAGTAAGAATTGATAAATATGAAGTTATCCAAATTACTAAACGCAATCTCAACCATCTCCATATATGGAGAGAAAGATATACAGATAAAGGGAGTTAGTGCTGACTCGCGAAAGATCAAATCAGACTACGTATTTGTAGCTATACAGGGTATTTCATCAGATGGGCACGATTATATACCACAAGCTATTGAGCAAGGTGCTACCGTCATCATTTGCGAGCAGGTTCCGGAGCTTATGCCTTATAACATCACATTTGTTACCGTAGCCAATCCGGCTATCACATTGGGGCTTGTTCTTTCAGCATGGTACGAACACCCTTCACAAAAACTTAAGCTAGTAGGCGTTACCGGAACAAATGGTAAAACGACCATAGCGACTTCACTTTATGAACTTTTCAAACGGTTAGGCTATCATGTAGGGCTGCTTTCTACGGTATGCAATTACATCAACGACACCAGCCTGCCAACAACCCATACAACACCTGACTCAGAAACGCTCTATGCCCTGCTTGCTCAGATGGCTGATGCCGGATGTGAATATGTGTTTATGGAAGTCAGTTCGCATGCTATCGATCAACATCGAATCAGTGGTCTTACATTTGCAGGAGGAGTCTTTAGTAATTTAACGAGAGATCATTTAGACTATCATCTCTCATTTGAGAATTACCTCAAAGCCAAAAAGCTCTTTTTTGACGAGTTGCCTGAAGCCGCATTTGCATTGACCAATGCCGATGATAAAAACGGGATGGTCATGCTTCAGAACACCCGGTCAAGAAAAAAGACCTATGCCCTGCGGGTACTTGCCGACTATAAAGGAAAAATACTGGAATCGCATTTCGAGGGAACTGAAATGCTTATCAACAACAAAGATATTATTACGCGTTTTGTGGGAAAATTCAATGCATACAATCTGCTAGCCGTTTATGGAGCAGCCATTGAATTAGGTGAAGACCCGGATAAAACCCTGATTGCTTTAAGTGATTTGCATCCCGTATCCGGCAGATTCGAAACAATACAATCCCCTAAAGGCTATACCGCCATAGTAGACTATGCACATACGCCCGATGCCCTGACAAATGTATTGACTTGCATTCATGATGTGCTGGATGGCAAAGGACGAATCATCACCGTTGTAGGTGCTGGTGGTAATAGAGACAAGGGCAAACGCCCGATTATGGCTAAAGAAGCCAGCAAACAAAGTGACCTAGTGGTGTTGACTTCAGACAATCCTCGCTTTGAAGATCCGGAGAGTATTATCACTGAGATGGAAGCAGGACTAAGCCATGCAGATAAAGAACATACACTGAGTATTACGGATCGATTTCAGGCCATTAAGACAGCAGTAGCTCTTGCTAAAAAAGGAGATGTCATCTTAATCGCCGGGAAAGGACATGAAAACTATCAGGAGGTGAAAGGTGTAAAACATCACTTTGACGATAAAGAAATTATAAACGAATTATTTGCTAATCAAAAACTAGACTGACCTCATGTTATACTACTTGTTTGAATATTTGGATAAACTAGACTTTCCGGGTGCCGGCATGTTTAAATATATTTCATTCCGTTCCGGATTTGCTATTATCTTATCCATCTTCATATCCACCATTATCGGTCGTAAAATCATCAATCGGCTACGCAAAATGCAAATTGGTGAAACAGTGCGTGAGTTGGGTCTGGAAGGACAACTAAGCAAAAAAGGAACACCCACAATGGGTGGAATCATCATTATTATCTCCATCCTTATACCTACTATCTTATTTGCCCGCTTCAATGTGTATATCTGGCTCATGATATTTACAACCGTATGGCTCGGCTGTTTAGGATTTGCTGACGACTACATCAAAGTGTTCAAAAAGGACAAGGAGGGATTGCAAGGGCGATTTAAAATCATTGCTCAGGTTGGGCTGGGTTTAATTGTAGGTTTAGTCATGTTTTTAAGTCCGGATGTGGTCATCAAAGAAAACATTGAAACACTCAAAGAAGACCGGGTAGAAAGTGTCCGCTTCCACAACTACGATACGAAATCAACCAAAACGACCATTCCTTTTGTTAAAAACAACAACTTCGACTATTCATCACTGGTTAGCTGGGCGGGCGAACATAAAGAACCACTAGTCTGGGCAGTTTTCATCTTTGTAGTTATTATCATTGTCACTGCCGTATCTAACAGTGCTAATTTGACCGATGGGCTAGATGGGTTGGCTGCTGGGTCGTCAGCCATTATTGGGGCTGCACTAGGCATTTTGGCCTATATGTCATCGCATGCGCAGTTTGCGTCTTTCCTCAACATCATGTTTATTCCGGAAGCAGAAGAATTAGTGGTTTTTGCAGCGGCTATGATTGGGGCAACACTGGGTTTTTTATGGTATAATTCTTATCCGGCACAAGTATTTATGGGTGATACAGGCAGTCTTACATTGGGGGGCATCATTGCTGTTTTTGCCATCCTTATTCGTAAAGAGCTTTTGATACCTATCCTTTGTGGAATCTTCTTCGTAGAAAGCCTTTCTGTCATCATGCAGGTTTTCTATTTTAAATTTACCAAACGAAAATATGGCGTTGGAAAGCGGATATTTAAAATGACTCCGCTGCACCACCACTTCCAAAAACAAGGGAATATAGGTATAGATGCTATCTTACAAAAACCCCTAAATATTGTCCCTGAATCGAAGATAGTCGTCCGTTTTTGGTTGATAGGTATCATTTTGGCAGTAATAACCATTGTAACCCTAAAAATGCGATAATGAAGAAAAAACGTATCGTCATATT
>CAZSWS010000042.1:0-14589 GCA_964610765.1 uncultured Parabacteroides sp. | reverse complement strand
ATACCTGTTATTTCTGAAATAGAGTTTGCCGGTCGTTACGCAAAAGACGCTTTCATGGTATGCATTACCGGGAGTAATGGAAAAACGACCACAGCCTCGCTAACTTACTATATTCTAAAACAAGCAGGGATTGATGTTGGACTAGCCGGAAACATAGGGAAAAGCTTGGCCTATCAAGTGGCGCGAGAGCCTCACAGCCACTATGTTATTGAACTTAGTAGTTTCCAGCTGGACAGTATGTACGAGTTTAAAGCAAACATTGCCGTACTGCTTAATATCACGCCGGACCATTTAGACCGCTACGAGTATCAATTTGAAAAATATGCAGAGGCGAAGTTTAGAATCATTCAAAATCAAACTTCGTCAGACTATTTCATATACTGGCACGACGATCCCGTCATCCAAGAAGGGATTCAGAAACACTCACCCAAAGCACAGCTTTTGCCGTTTGCTGAAGACAAACATCTGAAGGCGGTTGCTTATATTGAAAACCAACAACTTATCTTAAACATTAACCAAAGTAATTTTGATATGAACATCGACGAAATATCACTACGCGGAAAGCACAATATGCATAATTCAATGGCTTCTGCTATCAGTGCGAAAATACTCGAAATCAGCAATGAAAAGATTCGGGCTTCATTAAGCGATTTTTCCGGTGTTCCTCATCGGTTAGAATATGTAGCCAGAGTGAAAGGCGTGGATTATGTGAACGACTCGAAAGCTACAAATGTGAATTCATGTTGGTATGCACTTCAAAGCATTCATTCTAAAATCGTCCTTATTTTAGGGGGTACAGATAAAGGAAATGACTACAGTGAAATAGAAACATTAATCAATAAGAAAGTACGTGCCTTGGTCTTTTTAGGGAAAGATAATCAAAAGCTACACAGCTTCTTTGACAATAAGGTTGAATATATTGAAGATACCTCTTCTATGGAAGATGCCGTAAAAAAGGCTTATCAACTGGCTGAAAAGGGAGATACGGTACTACTTTCACCTTGTTGCGCCAGTTTTGACTTGTTCACAAGCTATGAAGACAGAGGTGACCAATTTAAAAAACAAGTACGCAAGTTATAATTTACGATATGGAAAAACGAATGGGATTAACCAACAAACTACTCAGGGGTGACTACATGATTTGGATCATCTTATTCTTATTGATGGCCATTTCGCTCACATCTGTTTTTAGTGCTACCAGTACACTTGCCTATAAAAACACCTATTTCTGGGAGCCCGTGACCAAACATGCTCGGTTTTTAGGACTGGGACTGCTCACTGTTTTGGTCTTGCAATATATCCCTAGCAAGTGGTTTGGCGTGCTGGCTGTTGTCGGTCTTCCTGCTTCTATTGTTCTATTGATGGCTACACTCGTTATGGGTGTGAGCGAGAATGATGCAAGCCGCTGGATTAGCCTTTTCGGATTTCGCTTTCAGCCTTCTGAGTTAGCTAAGTTATGCTGCATTGCGTTTGTGGCCTTTTTCATGGCTAAAGCCAAAAAGTTTGGATATGATAAAATATTTATCACCAACATCATTGCTATAGGGGCAACTTGCTTGCTTATTTTCACGGAAAACCTATCTACCGCCATCCTTCTTTTCTTTGTATGCTCCTTGTTGATGTTTATTTCATGCATGCCTATGAAGAAACTGCTTATCCTTGCCGTTGCTGTCTTAGCACTGGGAGGCTTATTACTTGGAGGACTCTTTCTGATGCCCGACTCGGCTCTAGACAAGATATCCCGTGCCAAAACATGGAAAAACAGGCTATTGGAGCATTCAGAAGTAAAAAACGAGGGACATGATTCAGATACCTACATAATTGACGATGACAACTACCAATATTCACACGCCAAGATAGCTGTTGCCCAAGGAGGTGTATTAGGGAAAATGGCCGGAAACAGTACGCAAAGAGACTTTCTGCCACAAGCCTATTCTGACTTTATCTACGCAATAATCATTGAAGAATGGGGATTGGTAGGCGGGTTGGTCGTCTTGTTTCTTTATCTTTTCTTACTCATGCGAGTAGGAACAATAGCCAGGCGATCAGACAAACTATTCCCACGCTTTTTAGTGCTGGGATGTGGTCTGCTGATTGTAACACAGGCTTTGTTTCACATGGCTATAGCCACGAGTTTCTTCCCCGTAACCGGGCAACCCCTACCCCTTATCAGTCGTGGAGGAACCTCAACCATTATCAACTGCGTCTATTTCGGCATTATTATAAGTATAAGCCGGTTCAATGCCGGCATGGATGGTAGATTAAAAGAAGATGAGCTCTTTACAGACGCCGATACAGAAGAGGATGCTGCTGTGGCACTTCCGGACGAACCGATTGAAATAAGCGAACATGAAGAAGTATAAAATAATCATCAGTGGAGGAGGAACCGGAGGACATATCTTTCCGGCCATATCTATAGCCAATGCCTTTAAGAAAAGATATCCCGATAGCGATATCCTTTTTGTTGGAGCGATTGGAAGAATGGAAATGGAACGTGTGCCTGCAGCAGGATACCCCATCGTGGGACTACCTGTCAGCGGATTAGACCGTCAAAACCTATTCAATAACTTTAAAATAGTACTCAAACTATTCAAAAGTTTGCGACTCGCTAAAAAAACTATTCGCGACTTCAAACCGGATATTGTTATTGGGGTTGGTGGTTATGCCAGCGGTCCGGTACTATGGCAAGCTTCTTCCATGAAAATTCCTACATTGATACAAGAGCAAAACTCTTATGCAGGGGTTACTAATAAGTTACTAAGTAAACGAGCTACCAAGATATGCGTTGCTTACGACAATATGGATGCTTTTTTCCCACCGGCAAAAACCATACTTACCGGCAACCCTATCAGAGAAGACTTGCAACTTACGGCTGAAAAAAGAGAGGAAGCTTTTAAGTATTTTAACCTATCGCCCAGCAAAAAAACATTACTCGTGATTGGTGGGAGTCTGGGGGCGCGCACCATCAACGAAAGCATAAAGCTGGGTTTAAACACATTACTAAAAGACGGAATACAAGTTATCTGGCAAACAGGAAAAAGCTATTATCAGCAAATCAAAGAGCTAGAAGACCAAGTGGATACTACTTCTGTGCGCATCTATGATTTCATCACACGTATGGATTATGCATATGCTGTGGCGGATTTGGTCGTGTCCAGAGCCGGAGCTAGTTCTATATCAGAACTATGCATGCTTGGAAAACCAGCTATACTTGTTCCCTCACCTAACGTTGCAGAAGATCATCAAACTAAAAACGCACTGGCTATTGAATCTAAACATGCAGCAGCTATGGTTTTGGATAGTGAGGCCAAAAACAAACTAGCACATACCGTTGTTGAAATCATAAATGATGAGCAACTTATCGATACTTTCAAGAAAAATATGCTTAATTTAGCTCAACTTGGAAGTGCTGATCGAATTGTTGACGAAATTGTACACCTTATCAACAACAATAAAAAGAAAAGCAAATAGAATTAAACGAAGGTAGATATGAATCTGAATAGTATAGAAAACGTATATTTCATTGGAGCCGGTGGCATAGGTATGAGCGCACTGGTACGCTATTTCCTTTCATTACATAAAAACATTGCCGGATATGACCGTGTGCCCAGCCAGTTAACCCAATGTTTAAACAATGAAGGAGCTGACATACACTATGAAGACAACATACAACTGATACCTGAGTCGTTTAAAAATCTATCCACGACATTGGTCGTATATACGCCGGCTGTCCCGGCAGAACATTCGGAACTCTTTTTCTTTCGGTCAAGAGGCTTTCAAGTAATGAAAAGAGCAGAGGTCTTAGGCTTAATCACTCAACATAACAAAGGGCTTTGCATCGCCGGAACACACGGTAAAACGACTACTTCATCCATGCTGGCTCACCTACTAAAACAATCAAGGGTAGATTGTAATGCTTTTCTGGGTGGAATTTTAAAACCTTATGAAAGCAATTTGATGCTTTCATCCACTAGCGATTTGACCGTGATTGAAGCCGATGAGTATGATCGGTCATTCCTGCATCTATCACCCTACATGGCTGTTATAACCTCAGCAGATCCGGATCATTTAGATATTTATGATACTTCGGACGCTTATCGGGATAGCTTTGAGAGTTTCACTTCACTGATTCGCCGTGGAGGTGCTTTACTACTTAAGAAAGGAGTTGACATAACTCCCAAACTTCAGGAAGGGGTACTTCTATACACCTATTCGGGTGAAGAACAAGCTGATTTTTATGCTGAAAATATTCAGATAGATAAAGGTGAACTTCGATTCGACTTTGTATCTCACAACCATAAACGAATTGATGGATTGCAACTAGGTGTTCCGGTCATGATTAATGTTGAGAATGCCGTAGCAGCCATCGCTATAGCATTAATGAATGGGGCTTCCGAAAAAGAAATAAGAGCAGGCATAGCTAGCTACCAAGGGGTGAAAAGACGGTTTGACATCCAGTTAAAAACAGACCGTGTCGTGTTTATAGACGACTATGCTCATCATCCGGCTGAGATAAAAGCCAGTATCAGCTCGGTCAAAGAATTATACAAAGACAAGGCGGTCACCGTCATTTTTCAGCCTCACCTATATAGCCGAACCAGAGACTTTGCAGATCAGTTTGCCGAAAGTCTTTCGTTAGCTGACAAGCTACTGCTGCTGGACATCTATCCCGCAAGAGAGAAGCCCATTCAAGGCGTTACGTCCCAACTCATATTTGATAAAGTTACGAATCCATCTAAACAGCTTATATCCAAAGAAGAGCTTTTGACTTTTCTGGCAGACTATCCGGCTGAAGTAATCCTTACGATGGGTGCAGGTGATATAGCTGAATTGATTACTCCCATTAAAAACATCCTGACATATAGTGGCACGTAAAATACCCATCATCATCGCTATCCTCCTCATTGGATATGTTGCTTTTGCCATTACACTTCTTTCAGGCAAAGGGAGCAATCGCACATGCAGCGGTATTGAGATTATCATATCTGATAGTCTGAAGCAACATTTTATATCCAAAAAAGAGGTATTGCGCTACCTAAACAGCCATCAGATATCTCCGATTGACAAACCAATGGCAGCTATTAATACGGAAGAAATAGAAAAGACATTGATGGGAAACGAATTGATAGCCAACGTTGAAGTATTTAAAACACCTTCCGGAATAATTAAGTTTGTCATCGAACAAAAAATCCCTATCTTACGTATTATCAGCAATAACGGAAATTATTACATTGACAATTCCGGACGCTATATGCCCTATACACCGAACTACGCAGTGGATGTTCCTTTAGCAACAGGCAGTATAGAAAAAGAGTTCGCAATGACCAACTTATATGATTTTACGTTATTTTTGCGTAACAACAAGTTTTGGGACAACCAAATAGAGCAAATATACGTACATCCCAATGGAGATGTAGAATTGATTCCGCGTGTAGGTAATCATCGAATCATACTTGGTGCATTAGATGACTATGAAGAGAAACTAAAGAATCTAATGCTTTTTTACGAACAAGTAATCCCCAAAACAGGTTGGGAGAAATACAAGATAATTAATTTGAAATATAAGAACCAGTTGGTTTGTATAAAAAACAACAGTTGATATGGCATATACGGACTTTATAGCAGCGATTGACTTAGGCACAAGTCATATAGCCGGAATAATAGGATCAAAAAACAGTGCAGGTGTCTTTTCTATACTTGCTTATGAAATGGAAAATTCGGCTTCGTGCATACGACGTGGTACAATCTACAATGTAGAAGAATCTGCCAATCGCATCAAACGACTATTATTAAAACTTGAAAATAAAATAGGAGGAGCTAAGATTAGTCAAGTCTATGTGGGTATAGGCGGTCAATCTATACGCTCCATCGACCATGTGGTAGCCAAATCACCCAAAGAAGGCATTGTTACTCAACAAGACCTGGACGAACTGAAAGATGAATGCGAACGCTTCAACCCGGAAATGCTAGACGTACTATCCTCTGTCTCACCAAACTATTTCCTGGATGGCAAGCAAGAACCCAATCCGGTAGGCGTCTTAGCATCCAGGATAGAAGCCCATTACAAACTGATAGTTGCCAGACCGTCTGTCAGGCGGAACATCGTAACAAGCATATCAGACCGGGCAAAAAAAGATATAGCAAATATCATAGTCTCTCCTCTGGCTCTCGCTGATGTAGCATTAAGCGACGACGAAAAAGACTTAGGTTGTGCCCTGATTGACTTTGGAGCGGGAGTCACCTCACTCAGTGTCTACAAAAACAACCGATTGGAAGAGCTCGTTATCATACCTTTTGGTAGCAACCTGATTACCCGCGACATCATGTCATTACATATCGTTGAGTCTGAAGCCGAACGCTTAAAAGTCACCTACGGCAGTGCTGTTTCAAACAAGGAAAATGACTATACCATCAAACTAAATGCTGCTGAAGGTATGGGTGCTCGTGAAGTAAGCCTTTCAGACTTGAACATCATCATCGAATCTCGGATGAAAGAGATACTAGAAAATGTTCATGCCTGCTTAGACCGCACCGGACTTAAAGAGTCATTAGGTGCAGGCATCATCATCACCGGAGGCGGAGCTTTCTTGAAGAACCTCCCTGAAGCCATACGCGACATTTTCGAAATGGATGTACGAATTGGCACACTACGGAAAGGGATTATAGAAAACAGTTCTTTTGCAAACAACCCGGAACTAATGGTTGCCATTAGTTTGCTGCTTCAAGGCACAGAAAACTGCGCCCAAGTAATCGTCGAAGAGGAAGTACCTCAAGAGGAAAAGCAAAAGACACTCTTCACTCCCATGGATGAACCCGTTGAAAAAATAGTCAAAAAGAAACCTGTCAAAACAAAAGACCCTGCTAAGAAAAACGCCTTTATGGTACGAATTAAGAAAGGGATTGACACCTTTGGTAAAGGTTTATTTGACGATGAAAATTAATAAAACTCATGCAAGATACAACTATGAATGATACTAGTTTCAGATTTGACATTCCAACAGATAGCCCGAAAATTATTAAAGTAATCGGCGTGGGAGGTGGCGGAGGTAATGCCGTTACGCACATGTACCAAGAGGGTATTCACGATGTAACATTCGTATTGTGCAACACCGACAATCAGGCCTTAAGCAGATCTGACGTACCTGTTAAGCTTACGCTAGGCAGGCAAATCACACAAGGATTAGGAGCAGGCAACAAGCCTGAACGCGCCAAGATGGCTGCCGAAGAAAGCGGTGAAGAAATTAAAGAACTCTTAAGTGATGGCACTAAAATGGTATTCATCACTGCCGGAATGGGTGGGGGAACCGGTACAGGTGCTGCACCGGTCATAGCACGCATCGCTAAAGACTTAGGCATACTGACCGTGGGCATCGTAACTATTCCGTTTATGTTTGAAGGTGAACCCAAAATTATTCAAGCACTGACCGGAGTGGAAGAAATTGCTAAAAACGTAGATGCATTATTGGTAATCAACAATGAACGCTTGTTCGAAATATACTCCAACCTCACCATAACCAATGCTTTTGGAAAGGCAGACGACACACTGACTATTGCTGCTAAAAGTATTGCCGAAATCATCACCCTTCCCGGAATTATCAACCTGGACTTTGCTGATGTACATACTACCATGAGCAATGGAGGGGTAGCCTTGATGAGTAATGGATTCGGAGAAGGAGAAGGGCGTGTGCAAAAAGCCATTGATGATGCGCTAAACTCACCTTTGCTTAACAATAACGATATATTTAATGCTAAAAAAATCCTCTTCAATATTTCTTTCAGCAAAGAGTCTGAACTATTGATTGAAGAAATGAACTATATCAACGAGTTCATGGAGAAATTTGGCAGAGACATTGAGGTAATTTGGGGAACAGCAGCTGATGAAACGCTGGGAGAACAAGTGAAGATTACATTAATCGCCACCGGATTTGGTGTTGACGACATTCCTCAGATAGCTCAAAAGCACCAGCGGGAGTTTGTTGCCATGACCGAAGAGGAAATACGTCAGGAAGAAGAGCGGCAACGTAGAGAGCAGGCTCGGGAAGATCTGATGAAAAAGTACTACAACCTGGATAAACAAATCAGACGAACCCCTCGTTCAAACTATGCCATTCTTTCTGTAGAAGAATTGGACGACGACAGCATTATTTCTATCATTGAGGAGAATCCTACTTACAACAGAGACCCTAAGATACTTGCCAGAGTACGAGCTAAAGTATTTGGGGAGCCATCATCACAGCCTGCACCTAGCACACATGTGCAACCAGAAAGCACGGGACAAACACAGACGGAAGAGCCTCCCAAGGGAAACAAGAGAATTAGTTTTATGTAAAAAAATAATACCATGGATTTATTTGATCAAATAAGCAGCGACATAAAAGCCGCTATGCTAGCCAAAGACAAAGTTAAACTAGAAGCCCTGCGGAACGTAAAAAAAATGTTCCTGGAAGCTAAAACCGCTCCCGGTGCTAACGATCAACTAACAGATGCAGATGCTCAAAAGATTATTCAAAAGCTGGTAAAACAAGGAAAAGACTCCGCCCAAATCTATCAGGAGCAGAATCGTCCGGAGCTGGCTGCAGAAGAAAATGCTCAAGTAAAAGTGTTAGAAGTCTATCTGCCCGCACAGCTCAGTCAAGAAGAGTTGGTGAAAGCACTCAAAGAAATCATTACACAAGTAGGTGCGAACAGCCCGAAAGATATGGGTAAAGTAATGGGGATGGCCACAAAAGCACTATCCGGCAAGGCAGAAGGTCGGGCTATATCAGAAACGGTCAAACAGCTTCTATCCTCCATGTAGGCAGCTATTGTCTGAAAATCAAACAACATAATAAATACACAAGCACTACCTAACCGGTGGTGCTTTTTTGTAGTTATCAAGCGACTAAAGGTATAAGACAAGCCAAAGTCGTTAATTAACAAACCTAAACAAGTGATTTTTTACTTAGAAAAGTAGGTTGTATATTTGCAGACCAAACTAATAGCGGATAGGTAAAACAAGCATGATTGGTTTATTTTTTAAAGGTGTTGTTATTGGCATAATAGTTTCTTCGCCCATGGGGCCTATTGGAATGCTGTGCATTCAGCGCACACTCAACAAAGGCAGATGGAACGGTTTTGTTACAGGTTTAGGAGCAGCCATGTCTGACCTGATATACGCAGGCATTACCAGTTTAGGTATGGGAATGACTTTAGCCTTTATTCAAAGCTATCAAGAACCTATTCAATTCATTGGAAGTATAGTAGTTGCTATCTTCGGTATGTACACTTTCCGCTCCAACCCCGTGCGAAATCTCAAAAAGCACAAAGACGTCAAAACGACTTATACACACGACTTTATCACCGCTTTTCTACTAACACTCAGCAATGCATTGATTGTTTTCCTCTTCATTGCCCTCTTCGCACGTTTCCGCTTCATTCCTACCGACTACACATTTGGCATGATAGCTTCCGGTCTATTAGGCATCTGTGCCGGTGCTTTATTCTGGTGGTATGGGGTCACCTATATTGTTTCCAAACTCAAACGATGGTTTAATGTTCGCGGCTTAGGCTTGCTCAACAAGGTGGTCGGATCCGTTATTATAACGCTAGGGGTTATAGGAGTATTATCGGTCGTACTCTCTCATTATTTGAAAATCCCTCTGATGAAAATTGGGTTTTAATAAGTTCATAGATAGCAATAAAAGAGATGCTACAATTATGGTTAACCAAACCAGCTCAAATCATAAAAAAGTAAAAAACACCCTTAAAAAAGGAAGTTATTGGTATTTTTGTATAAAGGGAAACACGAATCAAGGCTTACTAAGCCATTGAAAATGCAACACTAACCATCTTGCTGCACACCCATTTTCTTTGATTATTCACACAAACAATCAACCTATAATGAAAAAAACTGTACTTCTTTCACTTTTGATGTCACTATGTATTGCCTTACCCACATATGCCAAAGGGAAGCAATCAATCAATGTCATGTCGTTCAACATACGCTTGAACACCACCGTAGATGGTGATAATCAGTGGACTTACCGCAAGGATTTAGCTGCGAATCTTGTTAAATTTTACGATACGGATATATTTGGTGCACAAGAAGTTTTACATGAACAGCTGACCGATTTTCTGGATCGTCTCCCCAATTTTGATTACGTGGGCGTTGGTCGTGCCGATGGAAAAACAAAAGGAGAATATGCACCAATATTCTATAATAAAGACCGCTTTAAAGTAATCAAAAGTGGCGATTTTTGGTTAGCTGAGAACCCCGATCAAGTTGGAGTTAAGGGATGGGATGCTGCTTGCGAGCGTGTGGCTACCTGGGCTATCTTACAAGACAAAAAGAGTAAGAAGAAACTCTTTTTCTTCAACACACACTTGGATCACATGGGTAAAGAAGCCAGACACGAAGGGGCTAAACTGGTTTTAAAGAAAGTTACTGAGCTGGCAGATGGATTACCTATCATCGTTACCGGCGACTTTAATGCGACTAAAGAGGAAGACCCTATCCAAGTATTAATCAACCCATCCGACCCGGCACATTTAATAGATTCTCGTACTGTTTCAGACTTAGTCTACGGTCCTGAATGGAGTTTCCATAATTTTGGTCGCTCGCCACTTAATAAACGGTCTATTATTGACTATATCTTCATCAAAGGAAATATTACCGTCAAGAAACACGCTGTACTAGCCGAATCAGTAGGTGAATTATACCCATCTGACCATTGTCCGGTATTCGCTACCATCGAACTATAAAACAATTATTTCCAAATAAGCGAAGCTAAGAAAGAAGAAAGCTATGACTGCATCCTATGACGAACGCTTCATACGGATGCGCATAGCTATTTCACGATGCTTTTCAGACAAATCTTCTTCGCCTGTAGCTATATATGCCTCAGCTAAATAATCGTGAGTAGCCGCATGCTCTGACTTAATTTTCAAAGCACGAAGTAAATCAGATATAGCCTCTTCATAATACTTCATCAATAAATGAAGCTTACCCCGGTTATAATAAGCTTTGAAAGACATCGGGCTCAATTGTGCGGCTTTATTTAAAGCTTTCTGTGCATCGTAAAGCTCGCCTAAGTCAATCAATGTTACCCCTTTCCTCACCCATGCATCTACATAGGTGGGGTCTAGCTCTAGTGCTTTATCGAAGGAACGTAAAGCTGCACCAAGATCGTGCGCCTGTGTCACACATTCATTACCCATGTAGTAATATTCTTCGGCATATTTTCTCAAAGACTGCCCCAGTTTGGTTCGCTTAGCTTTTTCTTCTTTCAGGGACTCTTCCAAACGATTAATTTTACGCAATTTCATGCGCAGTAAGCGTTTCACCAATTCTTTATCCAAATCATTTCGTTTATGTACAGCCTGCGTAAAGGCTTCCACAGCCTCAGCCATATTTCCCTGTTCAAAGTTATGAGCAGCCTGCACATATAAATCATCTGCCTCAGCCTGTAAAAAACTATTCTCTATCAGCTGAGGATTATTAAATAATTTGCTGAAAGCAACGATTTCTTTTCGGATAAAAACATCTGAAAAGTGCAATGGTGCACGCAGCACCAAACCGGACAAAGAAGTGGAGCGACTCAAAGCCACATAGGCCTGTCCTCCGGCAAAGACACCTTTAGATAGGTCAACAATGGCACGATCAAAAGTCAATCCTTGACTTTTATGCACCGTTATAGCCCAAGCCAGCCGGATGGGTAATTGCTCGAAAGTGCCGACTATCTCCTCCTCTACCCGTTTTTCTTTTTCATTGTACGAATACTTATAGTTGCGCCAAGTAGTTGGCTCAACCAAATACTCAAACCCATTATCCAAGGTCACAAACAATTGATGATGCTCATCAATGCCTGATATTTTCCCAATACTGCCATTCACCCACCGACGCTCCGGATCATTATCAATAAACATTACTTGCGCATGTTCTTTCAATACCAAGCTCAAAGAAGTAGGCAAAGACGATTCAGGAAAATCGCCCGATACAACTCCCACAAACTCATATTCATCTCCTTTCAATTCGCTCAGATGCTTTTCATTGATATGGTCTACCTGCAAGCGGTGTGTAGCAATGGTGATGAATAAATCATCTTTAGAAGGTTCAAAATCAGGAAATACACGTGTGTTCAAAAGAGATAATTCTTTTTTTCCCAGGCTATTATCTCGAATACTATCCAACAATCGCACAAAGGCTAAGTCTGTTTGCCGATAGCTCTGTTGCAGCTCTATGGGCACTAGATTTATTTGACTGAACACTTGTGCAGAAAAGAAAAAGGGAGAAGCATAAAAACGTGATAATATTTCTTTTTCTTC
Organism: uncultured Parabacteroides sp.; assembly: GCA_964610765.1. Lineage (GTDB taxonomy): Bacteria > Bacteroidota > Bacteroidia > Bacteroidales > Tannerellaceae > CAZSWS01. The sequence continues at coordinate 2,286 of CAZSWS010000042.1, read as the reverse complement.
TGTGGGAACAACCGGCTCCAGCTGATATATATCACCCACAAACAACAGTTGCTTCCCTCCAAATGGCAACCGTGTATTGCCCGAAAAAATACGCAGTATCCGGTCGATTGCATCAATAATATCTGCTCGAACCATTGATATTTCATCAATGATAATCAATTCTAAATCGCGAATAAGGGCACGATGTTTTTTGGTATATCGAAGAAACTCATAGATACGCCCCCTTTGCATACTCAAATCGGGGTCGTCAGGCAACAAAGGACGAAATGGGAGTTTGAAGAAAGAATGCAGCGTAACACCTCCGGCATTGATAGCAGCAATACCCGTAGGGGCCAGCACAACATGTTTTTTCTTCGTTTGCGAACAGATATAACGCATGAAGGTAGATTTGCCCGATCCGGCTTTTCCTGTAAGGAATACCGATTGGCGCGTATAGTTAATCAGTTTCAACAGCTGCTGAAACTCCGGATTATCTAAATCTATTTTTATCTCTTCTAGTTCATGCTCCATAACAGTAGCAAAACTACGCAAAAAGTTTCATTGGTTTTACAAACAAGTGTTTAAGTCTGTGTGAAATTATTTATGCCAGTCGGAACGACCACAAACATCCGTCTTTCACATCACCCCTTCACCTATCTTTGATTTTCACTCGCAATCGAACCCACTTTTGAGGGCACTACTTTGCACTTATACCTTTACTCGGGCACACGTTGCAACTCGATGCGAAAAGTAGTTCCTTTTCCGGGCTCTGACGACTTAACATAGATTTTCCCTTTCGGGTAAGATTCAACAATGCGCTTCACTAATGATAGCCCCAACCCCCAGCCTCGTTCTTTGGTAGTATATCCCGGAGTAAAAACCGATTTAAATTGAGACTTTGGAATGCCCTTTCCTGTGTCTGTAATATCTATGTACACATTTTTTTCTTTACACGTCACCTGAAAGGTCAACAGTCCATGCCCATCCATTGCATCTACGGCATTTTTAGTCAGATTCTCAATGACCCAAGCAAAAAGCGATTCATTCATCCATACATATACCGGCAATTCAGTAGTCGGCAATTCTACTTTAATTTGCGGAGAAATACGCTTTTCTAAATACTTCCATGATGACTGTAATAGCTGGATAAGTTCTAAAGGTTCCGGTTCAGGAATAGAGCCAATCTTAGAAAAACGCTCGGCAATGACTTCCAACCTGTTTACATCTTTCTTCATTTCAACGATATACTCATCATCTACTTCTTTCATCTTCAAAAACTCTACCCAGGCTATCAAAGAAGAAATAGGCGTTCCAAGCTGATGAGCCGTTTCTTTAGACAAACCTACCCACACCTTGTTTTGTTCGGCTTTTTTCGTGCTCAACAAAGCTAAAAAAGCAATCAGTATAAAAACAAACACAACCGATAGTTGCACATACGGATATAATAACAAACGCTTGAGCGTTATCGAATCGTCATAATATACATATTGATAAGACCCATCCTTAAAGTCGACCTCAATGGGAGAATTATTGGCTTTCAGCTTGGCTATCTTCTTCTGAAAAAAAGCCTCTCTCCCCACTTCCGGCACTTCCATATTCACATACGAAATGACACTATCTCGCTCATTACAAAGTATGGCCGGAATGGTTTTATTAATTTCTAATATACTTAATACCAAATTCATATTTGCCTCCGAATTCTCGTCCGTCAACATGCCCGTAGCTTGCGCCCACAACTCCATACGCTCTCGCTCCTCTTGCGCCAAATCATGTATGATTCGGTTAGAAGCCAGTACAGACACAAGTGTTATCAGCATAGCAACAACTACAAACAAATATTTCATATGTCGTCCGGAGACTTTCAGTATGCTCATTGGTATGTATTTATACAAACTTTTTTCCTTCACTTACAAATATCGCTAATCATCCGTATATAAAACGACTACTATGCATCTTTATTATCCCATCAAAACGAATGATTATCGACTCAAAAAGCCACTTTGTGAAGAAACAAGAACAAAGAGCATGCTATTTAACATTAATTACCGATTTTTGCGCAACGATATCTGCCCAACCGCATCATCATGATGTGGGGGACTAAGATGAACATACATGAATGAGGAAGTATTGATAGAAAAATGTATCCAATCGGATGCAACTGCTCAAAAGCTTTTATACGAAACGTATGCACCGCTGATGATGTCAGTATGTGCACGCTATGTAAAAGACCGAATGATAGCTGAAGATGTGCTGCAAGAAGGATTTATAAAAGTTTTCACAGGACTTAAAAGCTATACGGCAAGCGGA
>CAZSWS010000041.1:0-24900 GCA_964610765.1 uncultured Parabacteroides sp. | reverse complement strand
TTTTTAACGTATAAATCCGAAAGTAGGAGAATCATCTTCTGCTTTCGGATTTTTTATTAAGTTTGTTGAAAATACAAACCACATATGAATAGGAAAGGATATATGCTTTTAGTTTTTGTTTTACTTGTAAGTGCTTCAGTCATGTCGCAAAATAAGCAAAAAATAGCACTGACTTTATTTGATTGTATACATATTGCTGCAGATAGTTCTTTACAAGCTTTTAAAACACAACATACGTATTTATCTAGTTTTTGGGAGTATCGAAGTTATAAAGCAAGTAGACTTCCTTCTGTTAATTTGCAGATAACGCCAATTCAATACAATAGTAACTTTACCAAACGCTATGATTATAATGAAAATATTGAAATTTTTCGTAAACAACGAACTATAGCTTCTTCAGGGGGGGTAACAATAACCCAAAATTTTGATCCTACCGGAGGGGTGTTTACAGTGGAGACTGGTTTGAGTTATATGAAAAACTATGGGAACAATAATTATTCGCAATTTTCTTCTATACCATTCAGGTTGGGATACTCTCAGTCACTATTTGGATTTAATAAGTTTAAATGGAGTAAAAAAACGGCACCGCTTAAGTTTGAAAAAGCAAAGAAGCAATACTTATATTCTAAGGAAGAAATATCAGAACAAGTAACTCAGTATTTTTTTAATTTAGCAATGGCTTTATCAGAACATCAAATGGCTAAAGAAAATGTATGCTCTACAGATTCCCTGCTTCGTGCTGGAAAAGAAAGGAACAGAATTTCAGGTATTTCTCAATCTGATTTGTTAACTCTTGAGTTGGATTTAATGAATGCAAAAAACACACTGGACAATGCAATAATTACTTTAAAAAAAGCGAATTACAGTTTTATTTCATTTTTAAATCTAGATAAAGAAATTGAAGTTGAATTAATTTTACCTACAAAAATAAATCTGTTTAATATTTCTGAAGATTTAGCATTGCAACAAACTAAAGCAAATAACCCGGATATTTTATTGTATAAACAAGAAATACTAGATGCTGAGATGAACTTGGACAGAGCTAAAAAGAGTTCAGCTTTTGATGCTAGTTTTTCAGCAAGTATTGGGTTTGATCAAATAGGAGATAGTTTTACGGCTGCATATAGAAATCCGTCAAGGCAAGATATAGTTCGTATAGGTCTTGCGATCCCAATTTTAGATTGGGGGGTAAGGAAGGGAGAGGTTAATATGGCAAAAAGTAGTCTTGGTATTACTCAATTGACTATGGAACAAAAAGAGCTAGAGCTAGAACAGGATGTTTTAGTTCTAGCATCAGAGTTTAATTCCTATCTTAGTTTAATCCTTAGAACTCAGCAAACTTTAAGAATGGCTGTAGAAGCATATCACACCGTTAAGCAACGTTTTGTTATTGGGAAAGAAGATATAAGTAGTTTGACACTATCTTTGAGTCGAAGAAAAGAAGCTCAAAGAAACTATATATCTACTCTCGCTAATTATTGGGTAAGTTTTTATAAAATAAGAAAAATAACTTTATATGATTTTGAAAAACAAGAGAACTTAAACTTCTATGGGGAAGTTCCATAAGCTCTAATGTGTTGGATTTTTTTCGTTTTGATTCTCTAAAATGTCTGGATATAATAGTAGCAGCAAGCCTACACCAGCCCAGCCATCTTTAATCCCAAAGTCGCGGTCATATAATTTGCTATTATTTGTCGATTTTTCATCAAGCGTTGCTAATAATCTACTATTGCATAAATCCAATATCTCAACCATAAGTGGAAGAAAGTCATTATAGTTAGGATAAGTAGAATTAAGTAACGCTATACTTCTTTTTAAAACCCAAACTAATCCTAGATATCCTGCATCAATACTTGTTATTGTTCCTAAGTAAATATCAGATTTTAGTTCAGTGATATCTAAAGAATATAATAGACATTTAATATGATTTTCTGTTTTTTTTGATTTAAGAACTTTGTTAATCTGGAATAAATGTATGGCTAAGCACAGACGATTAAAATGTATGCTAGGTGTATGTGCTATCCAGCTAGACTCCCACTGTCTTAATGTGTTAACTATTTTCTCATTGTAGATTTTTAATTTCAAAGCACTGTTGATGCTAAAAAAGAGAATGTATAAATTATCGAATAAAGCAAATCGAATGTCTTTAGTTAGATTAATAAATTGTTCCGGGGTGACTTGAGCTAATTTATCAATGACAAGTTTGAATAATTCTATGTTTATTTCCTTGGAGTTGCTTTCTTCAGCATCATTTTTTTTTAATCTCATTATTAGGTATTGTAAATAGCCAAGAAGTCCATGCTCTAAATTAAAAGGGATGTTTTCTTGCCCACATAATATTCTGTATGTTTTATTATCTATTTGTTCTAATATTTCATCTGTATCTCCTTCGCAAAAGTCATTCTGAATAAGGTATTCAATGCACCAGCCTATTCCGACTATGTCAACAGAGGAGTTGTTGATAAAGGTTGCACTTCTGTATATGCCATCTAGTAAAGCATCGGCATGCTCTGCATATTTATTATCTGATAATTTGCTCGAAAGGTTATATAAGAAGATACAAACACCGGCTCTTCCGTTCATTAATCCCTGGTCAAATTGTTTTTTACTTATTAGTAAATCGCCTATTTTTCTGCAAATTTTTAGGTGCATATTTGAATTTATTTAAATATTTAGAAGGCCTCTTTTTTTTATTGAAGTGTTTAATAGTCTTAGTTTAATGAAAGATTGATCATTATGATGAAATTTACTGTTGATTTCTCGAGAATGACTTAAATGAAATAGAACGCCTTGAAGCCTTTTCATGTTGTACTTTGATGTTTTCCATCGATGAAATCTTTCCCCATCTTCTATCCCCCATCCATAAAACCCTTCGTTTTCCAGTCCAATGTCCATATAAGCTTCCAATTTGCAGAAAAAGGCTCCTCCAACAGGATTCGGAAGATAAAGCTTTGTCATTTTATCTTTATTTCTCTCCAAGAACTCTATTTGTCTTTTTTTTAGATATAGTTTTCGGAGAATAAATCCCGTATCTAGAAAGTTATCGATGTAAGGATAAACAACCTCTGCTATGCCTTGTCGTAGAAAGCTCACTGTGTCAAGGATTTGCTTTATAGGAATTAGTACATCAACATCCCATACAGCAACATATGGTGTCTTGATAGTTTTTGTCATCAAATTAAGGTACTTAGTTCGATGAAGTATAGGGTCATCGTCTTCAAAAAAAGTATATGCAATTTGTTTATCTAAAAGCTTTTGTAAAACTTCGTTATTGTAAGAAGCGATTTCACAAACTTTAATGTTGGTGTTAAAGTTAGATGTTAAGAACTCTGTAACAGCTAAAATATTTTCCAGCCGCTCTATAGTGTCAATCTTGATTGACAGTAGAAAAGTAACATCTTTCAAATCATATTTTGTGTTATCCATATCTCAATAATGTATCTCAATAACAAGTAAAATCAAGCCAGAATAAATGCTTGGTTTTACTTGTTAAACTATTATTTATTGCTATTGATTTTTCAATCATCAAACCAAAACGCTTTTTTCACTCCATTGATATACTTATCTATATTCTTGTAGCCCTTTTCAGTTACTAGAAAGTTTATTTCTATATATTTTTCCCATTTTATTATGCATAGACATCGCCTAAAGTAGTATTTCTCTTCATAAATTGTATCATCTTGTTCTGGCCCGGGAAATTCAATAACATGGTGCGCATTGAACCATGCTTTTGCTTTTTTTTCTGTCCAAAGTGTCGTTCTTTTTTTCATTTCTTCAAACTGGCTAGAGGTTATGGTGGAACCAAACTTAGATATTTTCATATAATTACTGATCCTATTATATGTGGCGTCATGTATTTCTGTTTTAGACTTGTCTATTTTGTTTAGAAATCCATCAGCTATACTCTTTGAGGCTCCTCCATCATCTAAAAAAACGATGCATTCATCATCCTTAGATGTCCATTTAGCACCAAAATCCCTTTCTAACCCATCTGGATATTTTGGGGTTTTGAAAATCAATTCTCCAGACGTTTGTGTGTATCCTTGGAGTGGTTTGTAAGTAAAGTCTAGATGTCTAGCTATTGAATCAATACTCCATTCTGATTGTCCTTGTACAGTTAAAGAGAATAGTGAAAATAAGAAAAACAGTATTTGGGGTTTCATATTATTATTATTATTATTATTATTATTGCAAAATATAGTATACATTTTAAAGAAAGTGTCTATGCTTATAATAAATGTTGCTCATTCTAATATTTAAAGAAGGTTAAGAACCACTACCTGTTCCTGAACCACTACCTGTTCCTGAACCACTACCTGTTCCTGAACCGCTACCTGTTCCTGAACCGCTACCTGTTCCTGAACCGCTATAGGCAGGAATAATTGATCTATTTAGCACTCCTGAAGCTGGTACTGTGTATTCTTTGTTTAGTTGAGGATCAATGACATTGACAGAGCCATCTTTATTGACTGATTTTACTACTGCAGCATGTAAGTCTGTGTCAACGCCACTATAGCCTATCTTGTTCAAAACTTTTGCAGTCTCGGGGTCGCTTGGGTCGAATACTAGGACTGAAGCATTCTTGGAATTATGCAAAGATGAGCCAAAACTGCCAATATAGTCTATCATTGAAAGCTGAGTCATTCCTACACCCGTTTCATGTAGTGAGCCAGAACCCCCAAAGTAGGCTTCAGCATAATATTCTGCATCTCTTTCCGAGTAGCGTGCCCCGTTGCTATCAATATAGGCTATGCATCTCCAAAAACAATCATCTTTGTAGCCTCCAATAATACCTCTTAGTAGGTCATTGTCAATAATAGGCATTTCGAGCAGTATCGAATCAATACTTAATCTCTCTAATCTTTTTCGTGTTCTCATAGTTTATTATTAAATAATTTAGCGAGACAATATATGCAATATTTTTTTAAAACCCTCATATTGTGTAACTTTTTTAAAAAAAAGCATGAATATGGAGTGATTGCTTCGTTCTCATGTGTTTAACTTCAGTTGTTATAAACATAAAGAAATCTCTAAAGCATGAATATGATAATAATTCATGTTTTTTCTTGCTGAACAACAACTGTTTGGGAAGTTTTTTTTCGATTATTATATTTTATCTTTACAAGCTTTAACCTGAATTATTCATACTCTTTTTAGTTTTCATTTTTTACACCTCTGTTGACAGGTTTTTCGTTAGAATAATTCCGTTTGCTATCAAGATTCTTGTTTTTCTAAGAAAAAGCTTGTTTTTTTCTGTCTCTACGAGCGGTATTTCTCCCTTTTGGCTTGCCTTAGTTCAAGTATGGCAATACGTAGTGTGTCCGATATGAATGGATTCGGACAGTAATTTCAAAAGCATCTTATAATGAGAGGGAAGTAGGCGTTATCCGGCTTCTCGCCAAAGTGCTAACCGTTCAAGAGCCAAGCTTATTTCTCTTCGAAAAGGATGCTCATTGTGAAATTCTATTTTTATTTTCGTCTTCATTTCCTTTATATGCACAGCACTGAGCAGCACCTTTTGGCGGAAAGTAAGTATACTTACATTGAACAAGTATGTATCCTTGAAAACCTCCTGTTTGATTCCATGCAAGAGGACGTAAGCGGCAGCATGCAGAAATAAGCGAAATTGATTGGCTGAAAACTTATTGCAAGACGTTCTGTCAGCAGCTAAGTATAATTTTAGCTCTTTGATGTATAGCTCCATCGTTCCTCTTCCGCAATAAGAGTACTGATAAAGAAAACGGGAAGAGTTGTGTTTAAAGCTTGTGACAATATATCGGATATTTATTCCTTTCCTGTTTACTTCAATCTTTACAATCACTCGCTGAGAGGTTTTCCAACTTCCTGCCTGATAGTGAAAACTGCGGAAGAATTGAATATCTTCTTTTGTCTTCTTATATTTCTCTTGTGCCTGCTGAACCCATTCTTTTGTTTTAGCAGATAATACTGTATTACCGGCTAAACCAAACACAAAATCCACATAATCTCTTTCTTCAGCCCAATTCATGAACTCTTTGGAGCAGAAATGAGCATCACCGCGAACCACAAAACGAGTCTTCTTCCAACACGTACGCATCCTTGTTATTAAACGGCGAAGAATACCGAATATATTGGTTGACTTATTACGCCTGCCGGGTCGGAGTAAGGGTAAGATCATTTTTCCTGATATTCCTTCAAAGATGAATAGTGGCATATAGCAATACTCATCATAGTAGTTGTTAAACAGAATTCCCTGTTGTTCGCCATAAGCATTAAAATTGCTGTCATCACAATCCAGTATGATACACTCCGGCTCTTCTCCATAAGAAGCTATAAACTCATCTACGAAGCAAACGCCCATATTATAGAGCTCTCGGATACTTCGCCCATTCTCTAAACGAGAGATTGTAGGTTGTGAGCCTAACGCAGGAGAGTCCGGACTTCTACCACTGCACATCTTTAACAGAGAATCATTGCGTAATAAGTCACAATCATCCCCGTCTTCATAACCGGCAGCAATTTGAAAGATACGCTGACTAAGCATTTCTTCATAACTGTGCCGAATAAGATGGGGAGTGCGCATATCTTCAAGGCATCCGGTAAGCCGACCGATAAAACCGACTTGCCCGTCAAACTCTCGAAGAAGTGTTAGACCGCCCTGTGAAGACAAGTCAGGAGCAGTGAAACTTACTTCTACTTTTTTGGAATTAACCGCACTCAGAGAAAATAACTCGGGGAAAAGGTCGTTTTGTGAGCGATTTGTTGTATGTTCGTTCATGAAAAGTTCTTTTTTGGTTTTCTTTTTGTTTGGTACCATAAAGATATATAACCAATTGCTAATAAGCAATATAAAGAACTTTTCTTTTTTTTAGCATGAATAATTCAGGTTAAATTAGCAAGTAGTTTTTTTCTTTATTTATGAAAATATGATTAAACAATATGTATCTGAGGATAAAGTTTCAGTAGTAATTCCTACCTATAATAGAACTGATTTATTAAGAAGAGCGTTAAAGAGTGTGTTGAGACAATCTTATGCTAATCTGGAAATAATTATAGTTGATGATGGTTCAGAGTTTTCTCCAAAACATATTATTGCAGAGTTTAATGATAATAGGGTTAGGCTGTATTGTCTTGAACATGGAAATGCCAATATAGCACGTAACTATGGAATCAAGAATGCAACAGGAAAATATATTGCTATGTTGGATAATGATGATATATGGTTTGAAAATCATATAGAGGATTGCTTATCAATGATAGAAAAGACAGGTGCAGATGGCATCTATGGTAGTTTGTTTATTAAAAAAGAAGGTCATGAGGATAGGCTTATTCAATCTAGAGAGCTATATAGACATGAATCTATGGCTGACTATTTATTGTCAACTGTATTTGGTGCACAAACATCTACACTTTTCACAACCAGCCAGTCATCAAAAGATGTTTTATGGGATCCTGACTTAATTAGCCATCAGGATTATGATTTTGTTATTAGATTTAGTAAAAAATACAAAATGATTCCAAAGATAGAGCCAAGCGTTGCATACTATGCTTACAGTGATTCTCTATCAAGCAATGTTGATTGTAATTCCTATGAGATTTTTGCAAAAAGATATTATAAAGATATAAATCCTCGTATATATTATCGGTTTTGTTTAGATCTTTTATCATATGCGAAAAAAACAAATCAAAAAAATAAATACATCAAATTCTTTAGGAAAGAGGCGGTTCGTTATAAGGAGTTTTTAACATATCAAGTGTATATATCCATTTGTAATCCTAAAACTAAACTTCAATCTTTGAAGTATAAAATTAGGTATATATCTTATATCTTGTTTGTTAAACTATTCTAATAAAATGCACTTATTGGTTGTGGCTTTAAAAATTTCCGATTAAAAATTGTTCAAGCATTAATATTATATAACAATGGCGTTTATGCGTTTTCCTCATGATTTTCAAATGGATGCTAAAGATTGTGGTCCTGCTTGTCTTAAGATAATTGCTAAGTATTATGGTAGGTATTATTCACAGCAATATTTAAGGGATTTATGCGGAATAACCCGAGAGGGAGTGTCTTTTCTTGACATAAGTTATGCTGCTGAAAAAATCGGGTTGCGCTCGGTTTCACTAACTGCTTCAATCAATGAACTCGTGTTTAAACTGCCTCTTCCTTGCATTATTCATTGGGATGACCAGCACTTTATTGTAGTGTATAAAGCTACAAAAAATAGAATATATGTTTCGGATCCGGCTAAAGGATTAACTTCGTATACTCTTGAAGAGTTTAAAACTAAATGGTATAAAAAAGGTCAAAATATTGGAATAGTTATGGTTTTAGAACCCATGGCTAACTTTAAACAGATAGAAGCTCATGAAAGAATAGAACGCTTTAAGAGCTTTGAGAATCTTATAAATTATTTCACCCCATATAAGAAAGCTTTTGGAATCCTTTTCTTTGTTTTACTTATTGCTACTGGCTTGCAGGCAATTTTACCATTTATATCTAAGGCTGTTATAGATATTGGCATTTATACTCGAGATATTTCATTTATTTATTTGATGTTATTGGGAAATATTGTTCTTTTATTGAGTCTTACTTTTTCGAATATTTTGCGCGACTGGGTTCTGTTGCATGTATCTACTAGGGTAAACATATCTCTTATATCTGATTATTTAATCAAATTAATGAAATTGCCAGTTTCTTTCTTTGAAAACAAATTGGTTGGCGACATACTCCAGCGTGCATATGATCATGAACGCATTCGTAGCTTTGTTATGAATAACTCTATCAGTATGTTTTTTTCGATGATAACATTCCTCGTTTTTAGTATTATCTTATTGATATACAACTCTGTGATCTTTTTTATTTTTATAACGGGGAGCCTTTTTTATGTGACTTGGATTTTGACTTTTCTCAATATACGTAAAAAACTAGATTGGGAGTATTTTGATCTGAATGCAAAAAATCAAAGTTATTGGGTTGAAACGGTTGGAAATATTCAGGAGATAAAAATAAATAATTATGAGGATATAAAACGTTGGAAATGGGAAGCTATACAGGCACGAATATATAAGCTCAGCTTGAAAGTTCTTAAGATCAATAATGCGCAGGCATTAGGTGCCCAGTTTATAAATAGCTTGCAGAATATTGCTGTTGTGTTTTTTTGTGCAGTTGCTGTAATTAATGGGGAAATAACATTCGGAGTAATGATATCTACACAATTTATCATTGGAATGATGAATGGACCTGTTGCCCAGCTAGTAGGCTTTATTCAATCGGCACAGTATGCGAAAATTAGTTTTATGCGTATCAATGAAATTCATCAGCTGCAGGACGAAGATGATATGACTTCAGTTATATCCAATAATTTCGAACTTCCCTTAGATAAAAGTTTAATAGTTAAGAACCTTTCTTTTCAATACTCTCCCCAGGCTCCACTAGTGTTGAAAAATATCTATTTGAATATTCCTGAAGGAAAGGTGACTGCTATAGTTGGAGATAGCGGCTGTGGAAAATCCACGTTGCTCAAACTCCTCTTACGTCTTTATTTACCTTCGTATGGTGAAATTTGTATTGGAGAGATGAATCTCAATAATATAAGCCTGAGGCAGTGGAGGGCTAAATGTGGGAGTGTTATGCAGGAAGGAAAATTATTTAACGACACCATTCAGAATAATATTGTCCTAAATGATGAAAATGTTGACTATAAAGCACTCCAGCAGGCGGTTGAAGTAGCAAATATAAGTAAAGAGATTGAAGCTATGCCGCAAGGCTATCAGACTATGATAGGAGAAATGGGGAGAGGACTAAGTGGTGGACAGCGGCAACGAGTACTTATTGCCCGTGCATTGTATAAAAAGCCTGACTATCTCTTTTTGGATGAAGCGACAAATGCTTTGGATACTATCAATGAGCAGAAGATTGTAAAAGCTTTAAATAATGTGTTTAAAAATAGGACAGTGATTATTGTTGCACATAGGCTCAGTACTATACGTAGGGCAGATCAAATTATTGTTCTAAAATCGGGCATGGTGGCTGAAGTAGGTAATCACGAAAGTTTAATGGAAGATAAGAGATACTATTACGAATTGATACAAAGCCAATATGAATTGGATACAGGAATTGTTAAAGAGTCGGAGTCAGCAAAAGAAACAGCTGAAAATTGAGAGTAAGCAAAGTGAAGAAATAAGCGATATCATTGAGAGAATGCCAATGAATTTTGGTCGTTGGGTTGCTATTACGGTTATTGTTTTTTCTATTCTGTTGATTTTATTTGGATGGATAATTAAATACCCAGATACTGTGTCGGGGCAAATAAAGATAAGTTCAAGTAAAGCGCCAGTTAAATTAGTGGCTAATATATCCGGTAATATCCATCTGTTTTCACATGAAATACAGGATGATATAAAACAAGGAGACTATATTGCTGTCATTCAAAATCCTGCAAAGTTCAATGATGTCTTAAAGATATCCCGCCTTATAGATTTATTTAATCCGACAGACCAGTTAACCTTTCAGGGTATAAGTCTATTCCCTGAAACAGTTTCTCTTGGCGATCTTAATCTAAAGTATTATACATTTTTATCATCAATGAAAAATAAATATGACTACGAAAATGATAATGTTTTTGAAAGACAAAGGATTAGTATAACGGATGATATAATGTGGAAAGAAACTATACTCAGTGAATCAAGAGAGATGCTAGCTATAACAACTCAAAGACTCAATATTTCACAAAAATGGCTTGATAAACATAAATCGCTGAATAAAGATGATATCATTACTTATGAATATGAAGTAGATAAAAGTTTTAATGAATATTTAGCAATAAAGCAAGAAGAACAAAGTCTGCAAAAGGAGATTGCCTCTATTAAGATGCAAATAATGGAGAGTCGAAACTATCTAGAGCAACTTGATGTGGAACAAAAAGGAAAAGAAAGAGAATTAAAGTTGGAACTACTTTCTTCTTATCAGGATTTGTGTGATAATATTAAAGCATGGGAGCAGAGATATGTGTTTAAGGCGCCAGTTGATGGAAAAATTGAATATCTTATGTTTATAGTAGAAAATCAGTTTGTGCAATCAGGAGAAGAAGTTTTTAGTGTAGTTCCTAAAGAGAGCAATCTTGTTGGACAGGTGTTGTTGCCTTCAAGCGGAGCGGGTAAAGTAAAGATGAATAGCAAAGTGAGTATTAAATTAAATGATTATCCTTATACTGAATATGGCTCTATAGAAGGATATGTGAGTTCTATATCTCTTATAACACAAGTCCAGAAAACAGATCAAAATATTATTGATATGTATTTGATAACTGTAGAGCTACCGGATGGTTTGAAAACTAACTATGGTGAAATTTTGGACTTCAAGCATTCAATAGGGGGTGTTGCTGATATTATTGTAAAAGAAAGAAGACTAATAGAACGTTTATTTGATAATTTAAAATATAATACGAAATGAGTTCCAGACACATTTTACTTAATGTTTATCCTTCTTCTTTGGTTACCGGAGGGTAGTCTAATGTGTAATGCAGACCTCTGCTTTCTTTTCGGTCCATAGCCTGCCTCATGATGAGGTAACCCACATTGATGATGTTCCGGAGTTCGCAAATTTCGCGTGTGGCAACGGATCGTTTAAACAAATCTTCTGTTTCTTCGTAAAGGATGTCGAGCCGGGTCCATGCACGTTTTAGACGGAGGTTCGAGCGAACAATTCCCACGTATGAACTCATGATTTGTCCCACTTCTTTCGAACTTTGAGTGATGAGTACCATCTCTTCTTGCAGGGTAGTGCCTGCGTCGTTCCACTCAGGAATGTTCTCTTGAAAACTCAGTTTGTCAATAATTGATTCACTGTGTTTAGCTGCCGTATCTGCATAGACTACTGCTTCAATCAGCGAATTTGAGGCCAGTCGATTCCCCCCGTGCAGCCCCGTGCATGAGCATTCGCCCACAGCATACAGGCGTTCAATGGAAGATCGCCCGTCTAAATCAACTTTTATACCCCCACATAGATAGTGAGCTGCCGGAGCTACCGGAATATATTCTTTTGTAATGTCAATCCCTAATGAAAGACATTTGTTATAGATATTGGGGAAATGCTTTTTAGTTTCTTCCGGATCTTTATGCGTAACGTCCAGACATACATGGTCGTCTCCTCTGCTTTTCATTTCACTATCAATGGCACGTGCCACAATATCACGAGGTGCCAGCGAAAGGCGTTGGTCATATTTTTGCATAAACTCTTCCCCGTCTTTCGTGCGCAGCACGGCGCCGTATCCACGCATGGCTTCTGTGATGAGGAAAGAAGGGCGGTCGCCCGGATGGAACAAAGCCGTTGGATGAAATTGTATAAATTCCATGTCCTTGACCGTTCCTTTGGCACGATACACCATGGCGATTCCGTCGCCCGTAGCAACCATTGGGTTGGTAGTTGTTTGATAAACCGCACCTACGCCTCCGGTAGCCATCAAGGTGATTTTAGACAGAAACGTATCAATAACTCCCGTTTGTAAGTTCATGATATATGCTCCGTAGCAGGCTATATCCGTAGTTTTACGCGTAATATGTTCTCCTAGATGGTGCTGTGTTAATATCTCAATGGCAAAGTGATTCTCAAATACGGTGATGTTCGGATGCTTCTTGACGGCTCTAATCAGGCTGTCTTGTATTTCAGCCCCTGTGTTATCTTTGTGATGAAGAATGCGAAACTCAGAGTGCCCGCCTTCTTTGTGTAGGTCAAAGTTGCCTTTTTCGTCTTTGTCAAAGG
This sequence comes from uncultured Parabacteroides sp., assembly GCA_964610765.1. GTDB lineage: Bacteria > Bacteroidota > Bacteroidia > Bacteroidales > Tannerellaceae > CAZSWS01. The sequence goes on along the minus strand of CAZSWS010000041.1, from coordinate 12,158 downwards.
CAACTCCCCAGCTAATGAGTTCGTTGATTTGCTCAGGTGCTTTTCTAACTACTTGTTCAACAGCGGCTCTGTCACTCAACCAGCTGCCGGCAATCATTGTGTCTTCTATATGTTTGTCGAAGTTATCAACGATGGGGTCCGTAACTGAAGCAATGCCACCTTGTGCAAAATAGGTGTTCGCTTCTTCTAAAGTGGTTTTGCTTATCAATGCCACATTGCGGTCTTTGCTGGCTAGTTTGAGCGCAAAGCTCATACCCCCTATGCCGGAGCCAATGACCAGATATTCAAATTTTCGTACCATTGAATGATAGATTAGTTAAACAAAGGTATGTATTTTTCAAGTGAGAACCATTTTACCTTCTTTACTTTTGAGTTAATTGGTTGCTGAATTCTCCGGTAGATACACCCGGGCAGTCATTATCCTATTTATATACGTTCTATAAACCAACTGTATATTGTCTTTTCTGTATTTAGATAGGTCGAACTAATCTTCTAACAGCCGTCAAGAGCTCTTTTAACGAGTGTCAAGAGCTCTTTCAACGAGTGTCAAAAGCTCTTTTAAGCCTCGTTGAAAGATTAAAACTCCCTAGCCATTTTTATAAATGACTACACGCTAGATAGATACTCCCTTTGGGTAAAATAGCTTTACCCCTTTGTCGTACTTATTCTGTTTTTGTTGTCTTATTACCATGGTTGATACTGTCCGGATTTACATCCTTGATTCATACCTGCTGTTTGGGTTTACATTTCCAAAAGTGCTTGTAATCGGCGAACAAATCACCGATGCCTTTAGTCGTTGTTTTCTATATTGCGTTATCCTCTAACGCCTTTTAGTAAATCCTTTCATCCGGTGAGCATCCTCCGGTGTAAGCATATCCAGACTTAAATACGGTCTTGTTTTTATAAGTTTCACCTGTCAAGAAGATCATGCAAACTTATTTCAGAACAAGACAGTTTATAACAGGTAGCTATACACAACTTAGTCGTATGCTGAAATGATAAGTGTAATGGTTGGTTTTTTACTCCAAAGGGAGCATAAGCGGAGGTGCTTACTCATTCATAGCCATGAGTTCTTCTATGAAATCGCGTTGATTGCTTAGGCGTAAAATCTTATGCTGACCACCCAGTTTGTTTTCTTGTTTCAGCCAGTCGTAGAATAAGTTTTTACGTGCCGAAATCACTTGAAGAGGTAGCAAGGTGATTGATTTATATCGTTTGGCTTCGTAGTCTGAGTTGAGGTCTTGCAAAGTGTCATCTAATGCATCAGCAAAGGTCTTTATGCTATCCGGCGCTTTTTCAAACTCAATCACCCATTGATGTCTGCCTGTACCGGAATCAGTCAAAAACTGTGGAGCCGCAGTATATTCTTTCACTACACTATTGGTGAGTTTGCTGGCAGTTGCAATTGCTTTTTCTGCATTATCGACCATGAGTTCTTCGCCGAAAGCATTAATGTAGCTTTTGGTGCGTCCGGTAATAATGAATTTGTGTGGAAATAAAGAGGTGAATTTAATGGTGTCGCCAATAATGTATCGCCACAGACCACCGGCAGTAGAGATAACGATAGCATAATTTTCTCCAATTTTTACATCAGAAAGAGGGATGGTTGTTGGGTTGGATGTATTGAAATCTCTCATCGGAATAAATTCGAAGAAAGTTTGATAATCAATCATCAATAGCATTGAGCGGTCGTTGAGGTCATCTTGTATGCCGAAAAAACCTTCGGAAGCATTGTATGTCTCCATGTAGTTAATTTTTCCGGGAGGGATAATCGCATCATACTGCGTTTTATATGGCTCGAAGCTAACTCCACCGTGGAAAAACACCTCCAGGTTAGGCCAAACATCTGTCAATATATCTTTTCCGGTTACACGCAATACTTCTTTGATAAGTACAAGCATCCATGAAGGGATTCCGGATATATTTCCTACGTCTTTATGTTTTATATTCCCGACGATAGCTTTTATTTTGCTTTCCCACTCATCCATCAAGATGATTCGTTTGTCAGGCGTACGTACAAGGTTGGTTAGTGGGTTAATGTTTTGTAGTAAAACAGCCGAAAGGTCGCCGCAATTTACTTGACTATTGATGGCTGATGGCGCATGGCTTCCTCCTAAAATAAAACTTTTATGCGAGAAGAAGTTGCTGTCCGGCTTGCTCTTTAGGTAGAGGGCGACAGAATCAAAGCCACCTTTGTAGTGAGAATTATTCAATATATGCGAAGTGACCGGAATAAACTTACTTTTATCATCGGTCGTGCCACTGCTTTTGGCAAACCACTTGACGGAAGAGGGCCAAAGAACATTTCTCTCTCCGGCTATCATGCGAGAAATATAAGGCTTGATGCTTTCGTAGGTTTGTAGCGGTATTCGCTCAGCAAAGGTCCGGTAGTTGGAGATAGAAGAGAAGTGATACATGTTTCCCCAATACGTATCAGATGCTGTATCCAGTAGCGTGTCTAGCTGATTTTGTTGTATGGTGTCCGCTTCGTTTCCGTATCGGGCAATTTCTTTTTGCCGCATCTTGAAAAACGGATAAACTAGTTTTGTCAGACCTTTCATACGAGAATGTTTATTATATATATGAAGGATAGGTCATTTCTACCTTCCTGCAATTAAATTTTGTACAAAAGTAATCAAACTCTTGCAAATTCACACTTCAGCCTTGTAATAGATTTTTATTGTATGAGTAGACTGAGTAGTTGGTTATAATTTAATGGGTGTGCCATTGTAAAAATCGAGCACTTTAGAGCGGAGTATGAAGTCATATTTAGCTTTAGCTAGTTCAGCTAGGCTTTGTGCATACTTTGTTTTGGCTTCATTATATTCAAATACGGAGCTTTTTCCCTCATTGTATCGTATCTCAGCATAGGCGTATGCTTCTTTTCCGGCAATCACTGACTTTTCAGAAGCGTCCAGCTTTTTTTGTGAAGCGGTGGCATTGTAAAAAGCCTGCTGAATCTCTTTGTAGAGCGTTTTTTTGGTGCTTTCAATCATTAGTTCTCGACTAACTGCTCCAAGTTTTGCTGTACGCACACTGTTTTTAACCTGCAATCGGTTGAAAATGGGGATGCTCAAAGAAAAGCCAACAAAAGTGCGTAGGTTATTATCTAGTTGGGTGCCGAAGCTGCCGGGTCTTTGTGAATAAAAGCCCGAGTTGATACCGGCATTCAGACTTAAATTGGGGATATACCCGGATTGTGCGACGCGTATTTGTTGTTGTTGACTTTCAAATAAATACTGTTGTTCTTTTATTTCCGGTCTGAATGTAATAGCTCGTTCATAAATCTCATCGGGAGGTAAAAGACTGTTGATGTATTGCATGACCGCATCGTTAATCTCAGGAGTCACGATGTCGAAATCGTCAGTTTGCCTTTCTAACTCAAGACTTTGTGCAAGCTCGAGTAGGGCGAGGTTGACGTTGTTTTGAGCTTCTGTCAAGGTTACTTCATCATTGGCTAATTGAGCTTTGATGTCATATAGTTGAGATTCGGGTATTCTTTCTGCCTTGTATAAAGCTTCCGTTTTAATCACTTGTTGCTCGGTTAATTCTACCTGCAGCTTGGCTATTTCTAGTAGTTCTTTGTTAAATAAGACTTGAATATAATAGCTTGTGATACCCAGCGATAAGTCGTTCTTAGCTTTGTTCAATGATTCAACTGAAGCTTTAAGGTTCAGTTTTTTAGCCGAAATATCTGCCGGTGTCTTTAAACCATCAAACAGTGGCATGCCGGTATTGACAGAAAGGGAGGTATTGGAAGCTCCTTGATTCTCGTATATACCGGTCTCATTCGGAGAACGTCCAAAGTCGAAATTTTGTCCAATATTGGCGTTCAAGTTTGGAAGCCAGCTTAGCTTACTGGTGCTTAACTCTATTTCGCTTTGTTCTTGTTCTTTCTCTTTTTGCTTTAGGTCTATATTATGTGCTATTGCATAGTTGATGCAATCTTCAAGCGACCATTTCTTAGCCGGCGATTCTTGTGCATTGCCGACTTGTGGACATACGAATGTACCACTGATTAAAATGAGTAAAAGTATCTGTTTCATTCTTGCATCCGTTTAGTTGAGGCTTACTTTTCGGTTGTTTTCACTTTAGGGTCAATCACTGCACCGCGAACTTTTTCGTTGAGTGTTAGTCCTTTCGTGATTTCTATATGAATCCCATCAGACAGTCCAACTTCGACCAGTTGTTTTTCAAATACCTGCTCCGGGCTTTCGCTTTTCACTATATGTACATACGCCTTCTCTTCTTCAAACTCAATGCAGTTTTCAGGCAGTGTAAGCACATTCATTGCTTCTTTGAGTACAATTTCTGCATTTGCGCTATAACCTGCCCGTATAAACACGTCTTCCGGGATTTGTACAGCTGCTTTTATTTCAAACAAGATGGCTCCGTTAGTCTCGACTCCTTTTGGCGAAACATATTCGAGTGTAGCATCAAATGTCCGGCTGTCCATTGCGCCAATCATGAGCTTGATAGGCATGCCTTCATGAATGCGACCTATTTCTGTTTCGTCTACCGTACCTTTGAATATCATATCATTCATGTCTGCTACTGAGGCTATGGTTGTCCCATCGTTAAAGTTGTTACTTTGAATCACAGAGTTACCTACTTTGATGGGTACATCCAGAATCATACCGGTAATAGTGCTTCTGACCTGTGTCGTACTGGAAATATTTGAGCTTTTAGAAATACCATCCCGGATAATCTCCAGAGTAGATTGTGCATTTAATTGGTCTTCTTTTGCTTTTTTATAGGCTGCTTCTGACGTTTCGTGTTCTTCTTTAGACAAGACCCCTTGGTCATAGAGTTCTTTGTCGCGCTTGTATTTTTTCTCAACTTGTTCCAGATTGATTTGAGCAACCTTGACGGACGATTCGGCATTGTTTAGCTGGGTCATTTCGGGAATGACTTTAATTACGGCTAATATATCTCCCTGTTTGACCATTTGTCCGGCTTCTTTGGGCAGTTCTGCAATGATTCCTGATATTTGAGGTTTGATTAGCACTTCAAATCGTGGCTCTACATTGCCTGTTGCTACGGTTTTAGTCTGTATCGTATCCATCTGTGGGCTTACCACTTCATAAATTGTTGCTACAGGTTTGGACTTCTGCCAAAGAAAGTAAAATGTTCCAAAAACGGCTAGGGTAATCAATACGACTAAAATTGCACGCATGATTTTTTTAATAATTCCATTTTTCATAGCTGTTTATTCTCTGTTTATATTGTTTTTTTTATTCTTCTCTAATCGCGTCTATTGCTTTTATTCTCAGAGCTCTAATGGCCGGCATAAATCCGGCTAGCAGACCGGATACAATGAGTACCCCCATGGCTGCAATAGCTGTCCAGAAGGACACAAAAGGAGGTATGAAAAAAGCTTGTTCATTGCTATCTCCCATCATCATTCCACTGTTCATGCCCATATATACCAGTTCTAAAATGATTATGCCGAAGAGAAAGCCGATAAAGCCGGCAATGGCTGTCAGTGTAAAACTTTCGCTCATGATTTGTATGATAATTGATGCGGGTTTAGCCCCCAGTGCACGTTTGACGCCAATCTCTTTTGTACGTTCTTTGACGGTGACAAGCATGATATTGCTAATGCCGATGATCCCGGACATCAATGCTCCCAGTCCTACCAACCAGATGAGGAAGTCTATTCCTAAAAAAAGATTTTGGAATATTTTAAACTGCTTTTCCACATTCATACTTCCCATAGCTTTCTCGTCGGTGGGCGAAATATCGTGAGCTGCTTTTACGATGCTCTTTACTTCTTCTTCTAAATAGGAAACTTCATAACCGGGTTTGGCCGTACACCCCATAAACCAAATATCCTGTCCTTGTTGGAAGGTGGTTTGGGTGGTCGAGAAAGGAAGAAAAACAGACTCTTCGGTATTGCCACCTACACTGGCTCTTGACTTGGGACGAATTGCGCCAACTACCTGAAAATAGATGCCGTTTACTTTTAGGTATTGTCCTATTGGATCTTCTTCTTTGTCGAAGAGCGTTTCATAAACTTCTTTCCCTATGATGCAGACTTTTCTTTTTTCTTTTTCGTCAACCTCATTCAGCAATCGGCCGGCTATGATATGTTGTCCTTCAATTTTGAAGTGTTCCGGATAGACACCCCTCACTCCGTATGAGCCTGACTTCATGCCACGCACAACGTTTTTGTCCGATCCTCCAATAAAAAGCATGGGCGAAATGTATTCTAATGAGGCAGCTCTTTCTTTGATAAGTTGGATGTCTTTTACCTTCATTGACCAAAATCTCCCTTTGCGAAATCCCTTATGGGCTTCGCTGGTGCGATCAGTCCAAAAGAAACAGGAGTTTGAGGCAAATCCTTCGAAGTTGCTATAAATTCCTCCTTGCAGTGAATTGCCTGCACCAATTAGAATGATGAGCATAAATATTCCCCAAAACACACCGAATCCTGTTAAAAAGCTCCGTAGTTTATTGCGGGTTATTGTGGACCATATTTCTTGCCAATTATCTAAGTCGAACATACTCTTGCATCTTATCGTTTATTATTCTGCTCGCATTGCTTCTATGGGGCGTACACGTGTTGCTTTGAGAGCCGGGATTAATCCGGCTATGACGCCTGCAATAACCATGATTAATGTAGCTATGATCACAGTTGTCAGGTCGACAGTAGGGTCTTTAAAGACGCTTGGCTCGTTCATAGAAGCTTTGGAGCTTACTGCAATCATACTACTGATGGTTTCAGTCAGTAAAATGCCGAAGAACATTCCGATATATCCGGCTGCAGTAGTTGTAAGTACCGACTCGAATATGATTAACTTGAGTACAGACCACGGAGTAGCACCGATGGCTTTTCGGATACCTATTTCTCTGGTACGCTCTTTGACGGTGATTAGCATGATATTTCCTACACCCACAATCCCTGCCATGAGTGAAGCCAGCCCTATGAGCCAGATAAAAATCTCTATGGCGGTGAATATCTTATTCGTTTCTGCGACGTCTTCTGCCATGTTCCACACACGTAGTGCAGTCCGATCAGCAGGGTCAAAGTGGTGTAGCTTCCCCATCATTTCCCTAATACGTTCCACAAAGGCTCTGTTTTCTTCGAGTGTGTTCAGACCTACTACGGTGAAGTCGAGTTGTCGAAATCCCCAGCCTCTGTTGTATAGCATTTGTGCAGTAGTAAAAGGTATGTAGGCCGGAGGCGTGCTCATCATGACCTCCGAATCGTCATATACGCCAATCACTTGGAAGGCAATGTTGCTGGCTGTTATATATTTGCCAAGAGGGTCTTCGTCTTTAAACAAGACTCGCTTCATTTCCGGGCTGATTACGATGACTTTTCTCCGACTGTTTATGTCTATTGTATTGAGGAATCTTCCGTCACCGCTTTTTATTTGTAGGTTGTTGATGTAGGCTGCATCTTGCGAAACACCATCCATCGACCAACTGCCATATTCTTCTCCGTATGAAATAGTAGCTGTTTGACTGACGCGTGCCGATAAGTATTGTAATTCCGGAATCTTGTTTTTAATCAGTTCGTAGTCTCTTTCATCAAATCGAATCCTGCGATCGGTAGGCATACCCTGATAGGGCATCGATGTCCATCCCGGGCGAAGTCTTATCGAATTTTTAGCACGGCTAGAGAAGTTGGATGTCACACCGTTTTTCAACCCATTGCCTGATGCAAGTAAGATAATCAACATGAAGATACCCCAAGCCACAGCAAATCCGGTCAGTGCCGTACGCAGTTTGTTTTTGCGTATGGTGGAGAATATCTCACGTATAGAATCTAAATCGAACATATTCAGGCGTTGGTATTATAGGTTTATGACCGGATTTTCATTGACGATGATTGAGCCGATAAGCCCGTCTTTGATGTTTATTATGCGGTCAGTTGCATTGGCCACTCCTTGCTCGTGAGTTACTACTAGCATGGTTATTCCTGCTTCATTGTTTATTTTCCGTAACAATTCCATTACCTCACGCGAAGTAGTACTGTCTAAAGCTCCGGTGGGTTCGTCTGCTAATATGATTTGTGGCTGGGCGATGAGTGCACGAGCAATGGCAACACGTTGTTTTTGTCCACCGGATAGCTCATTCGGCATATGGTGTGCCCATTCTTTGAGTCCTACCATTTCTAAATATTCTAAAGCCTGTGTATTCCTTTTTTTGCGATTAACACCTTGATAATAGAGTGGGAGAGCTACATTTTCTATTGCATTTTTGAATGAGATAAGATTGAATGATTGAAATATGAAGCCAATCATTCGGTTGCGTAGTTCTGCTGCGCGTGTTTCGCTAAGGTCTTTGATAAGGTGGCCTGCCAGATAATAATCGCCGGTATCGTAATTGTCTAATACGCCTAATATATTTAGTAGCGTCGATTTACCCGATCCGGATGCGCCCATGATAGAAACCATTTCTCCTTCATAAATATCCAGATTAACGCCTTTTAATACATGCAGAGGAGCTCCAGCATAGTATGTTTTGTTGATATTGGTTAGTTGAATAATTTTACTCCGGTTCATATTTTCCTTCTTTATATATATAGACGCTGAAAAGATTTAAAAGTTACTTGCTTAGAGAAGAAAACAATAAATTATACGAGCAAAAGTAAAGTATAATTTGTACTATGCAAAGCAAGGTACTATTGTTTATACAACTTTAACATAATGGTTTCATCCTTTTTAGGGAAGGACTGTAGTGGGAGGAGTAAGTTGGAATTTAAGAAAGAATAATCGGAAGGAGCATAAGTTAGCGACTACCAAAGAGCCATGCACTCTCAAACTCGGATTCGTTGCGAAGAGTAAGTAAGTAGCTTTCAGCTTCATCTTTCTCTTTGAATGCTTGTGCAAAGACACGTACTTTTTCATTTCTGGTGACAATGCCTAAATGCGCAAACTTTTCTTTTAATCCAAGATTGTCAATGTGTAGATTGGCCTGTTCTTCAGAGTAGAAGCTGCCGATAATAATGAAATACTGTCTTTCTTGAGTAACCGGAATACTGGTAAGGGGACCGTCATTCATAGGTGTCGCATCAGTAGATGCAGAAGAGCTATTGTCTCTGTGGTTTTCAGAGAAGTAAGGGATAGATTCTGACAATGTTGATGCTGTCTCCTGTATCTTATGTACGGCAGAACGGGGTATAATGCTTGCTTGATATGATGCTGTATTTGATTCTTTTACAGGAGGAGATATCAATAAGAACAAGGCAACAGCCGCCGCAGCAATACCGGCTGTTTTAATAAGTGTTCGGTTGATGGGTAAATAGAGTGATTTACTATTGCTTCTAGCTGAGTCTACAGTTGGAACAATTGTTTGTGTTTCAGCAACTACAGACCGGATAGTAGGGAAGTTGAATACTGTAAGACCATATGAGTCAGGAGCAAACAAACCAAACTCTTGGTTGGGTGCAAATAGTAAGGTTCCTGATTCCGAGTGTGTGAGCTGACCAATTTTACCCAAATCTACTTTGTTATTCCTTGATAGCTCCTGTTTGAATAAGTGAATGTCTTCTTGTAGTCTTTCAGCTGCTTCTTCATATTCAAGTTGCTCAGTTTGCATATATGACTCGGTGAGTAGCCCATCGTTATGTGTGAGTGATGGGTTGAAAACGATTTCACGCTGAACGGGATGAAAGGTAGTGTCCTTATCAGATATATTTGCATGGATGGTTTGTAAGACAAAACCTCCAAAACCGGGAACAATCACGCAATCGTGAAGCCAGAGTAAACGTTCAATGTGAAAAACCATTTTTTGCATAAAACAAAGGTAGAATTATTCTCTTAAAATTAAAAGAAACAACCAATTTCTGTTGTTGGGAATGTATAACTATAAGAAACAAATCATTGAAATATTGTACTTTTGTATTTTATACAACTTATAGATGGAAAAGACTGAACAATATAATTACAAAGAGCTTTTTTTATTTCATTTGGAGCGAATTGGCTTTTATGAAAAGCAGAAAATAAATGTTGAATCAACTGCATTTATTGCATATAAGAAGGCTTTTGAAGTTTTTGAGGAAAGCTGGGATCAGCTGATTCGTAAACGAGCTTCGTACGAATTAAAACAAGCTGAAAGACAGCGGCAACGTATTTATGCCTGTTTCATGGCGGCAGTAAGGGGTGGGAAAAAACATCCGGATGATACAATCAGTAGTAAGGCACTCCATATTGAGCAGATGCTTAGTGGTTTGACGGGGTTGAACCCTTTGTGTTCGCTACGTTCGGAAGAGGAGTTTCAGCAAATTGTTTATGACCTAAAGGAAGAGGCTTATCGTTCGGTGCTATTATCACTAGGGGCTTATAGTTGGTTGGAGGAGTTGAGCCATTTGGATGAATCAACCCAAGACTTGCAGAAGTTTCATGTAGATGAACTGTTGAATGGGAAATACCGAGTACTAAAGAAACAGCGACTACAATTGGAGCAAACCTATCAGGCTTTATTGAAAGAGCTGGAGTGACTTTTAAAGAAGCTTACGTACTTCTTCTAATGATTTAATGGTGTGCAATGGGGTAAATCCTCTAGCCGGAATGTTTTCCGGATTGTACCAAATATGATCCATTTTAGCTTGATGAGCTCCTAGAATATCGGCTTCCCAACTATCACCTATCATGATAGATTCTTTGCGCCTTGAGTTAGTATTTACCAACGCAAAATCAAAGATACGCTTATTGGGTTTTTGTATGCCGGCATCTTCCGATAGTACTAAACGTTCAAAATAAGGGAGCAAACCGGAATTTTTCATTTTTAAGTGTTGTACTTCCCGAAAGCCATTTGAAAGAATGAAAAGTCGGTAGTGGTAGGAAGAAAGATACTCTAATAGTTCTATAGCACCGGGAATTAATTTATGCTTATTGGTTGTTCGCTGTAGAAAATCATGATTGAAGGCGAGCACTTCTTCACGCGAAGATATACCCATCGGGCGGAGCATATAAGCAAAACGTTCGTATATCAGGGTGTTTCGGTCTATTTCTCCGTTGCGATACTTACTCCAAAGCAATTCGTTGTTGGGACTATATAATGCAAAAAAAGCCTCGAAAGAAGCATAATGTCGATTCAAACGATATTCGACAAAGACTTCTTCGAGGCTTTCTTTATTGTTATGAAACGTATCCCAAAGGGTGTCGTCCAAATCAATAAAAACAGATTTATATCTCATTTATCCAACTTCAATAACCAAATACTTACCTAAGCTCCAGAATTGTTTAATATCGGTAATATTCAATGTCTGATTTCCGTCAGCATCTTGAACTAGTTCATAAGAACCTTCCGGATGATTAGAACGTAGTTTGACTTTCTTGTCGAACAAAGGAATTTCAGTAATTTCACGGATGTCGATAGTGATAAAGTAGTCTTTATTAAATCCGGACTCTAATACTTTTGATTTAGAAAACAACCCTCCTCCTGTAAGAATTTTTTGCTCTCTTAATTCGTTTGAGGTCCCGTAGCAGTAGTAGGCCGTATTAAGTGCTCTATCTTGCTCGCTGATTACTTTAGCGTTGGATAAAGTTTCAGATGCTAAGAATTCAACGTCTTCGTTAAGTAAAGCAATCTGTTCATCCAATTCTTTTATATGTACATTCTTCTTAGCTAAATCTTCTTGTAAGGAAGCAATTAGTGTAGCTTTTTGTTCCAACTCAGAAGAAATCCGGTTGATAGTTTTCTGAAGAGCAGATGATTTAATTTTGCTTTTATCTAATTGACCTTGAAGCTCTGAGAGTTGTTCTTTGTTTTTCTTCAACGTCTCAGTTATTAATTGCATGTTTTCTTTAATCTGCTCGCGACTGTTTTTATTCAGTTCACCGCCTGTTCGTTGTTGTATAGTTAAATAGTTTTCTGCATCACGAATAGATTGAATGTCAGTCTGAACATCATTCAGAATAGATAACATCTCATTTAATTCTTGTGTGCTTTGTTCACTTTCAACTTTTAATGAGTCGTTTTCTGCTTTTAGACGCTTATACTCTGCTGAATTCTGAATGCAAGAGGAAAGCATCGCTAGGCAGAAGAAAGCAAATAATACCTTTTTCATATAATTATTTAGTTTAATATTCAACACAATTATTCTTTTATTTCTTTTGTTTTTTGAACCCCGTCCAATACTATAACAAACTCTCCTCTCGGTTCGTTCACGGAAAAATGAGATATTACGTCTTTTAACGTGCCGC
>CAZSWS010000040.1:0-24997 GCA_964610765.1 uncultured Parabacteroides sp. | reverse complement strand
TGCAGAAGGGGTAGCTAAAAAGAGTTACTCCTTCTCTGCATAACGTTCAAAATAGATACTCACTCCTACGAGATGACATTCGGGGTCTTGGGGATAGTCTAAATCAAATTGATATTTTCCTTTTTTAAATTCATTGGTGATAAACGTGTTAAATGTATCTATTTCATTAAAAGACAAGAATGTTTCTGCTTTTTTATTTGATATAGTTAAGCCCAATAGTAAATACTCCACCTCTTGAATAACACCCTTTTTATCACAAAAGAATATAATATAAATTTCTCCTCTCCCTTTAGCTAGTTCTTTAAGCCGATTAGCACCAAAGGTTTCTGCACTTTTCTGCACAAAATCCTTCCAATTAAAATTAATGCTTTCTTTTATAAGAGCACCTGCACATTTTTTATCTTTAAAAACATTCGATTTGAGATGCACTCTTCCTGATTTCCTCGTTGAATCACGTATATAATAGCAATATACATTTCCATTTACTTCAAACTCTTCTATCTTCTGTGCCTGAAGAGTTCCTGCTGTAATAAATAGTAGTCCAATAAGGATAGATATGATCTGTTTCATACGGCAACGACTTTAAGGATGATAGACTGATGTAAGATAAGTATTTATATAGAGATAGCAAACAGTTATAAAGTAGACATTTATTGCTTTTATTATAGAACATTAGCTATCTTGCTAATGGATTTAAACCCCACAATCATGAAACACCTATTAAAGATAACCATCGCAGCTGTTTTTTTTATCCATAAGTATCCAAGCTGCTTATGCAACAGAACAAGTAAAGGATTTGATTATCATTAATAATGAGCAACATGAAGTTCTTATATACCCTTTAGAAAGCTACTTTTCACAAAAAGGAATTTCTAGCGAAGATATTCCATGGTTAGATAAAACCTTTAATTTGCGAGAATATATAAACACAAGCCTATATCGAGGATATAGAGCAACGTGGTTGATTGAAAATGACTCCATCTTTTTAATAAAAATAGAGAATGGAAACTACACAAATAGAAAGAAAGGGAGTAAAAGTCCAGATGCGGATTTAAAAGCCATGTTTGGAACAAAATATAAAAATGGAAAAGTATTTGCAGATTGGATAAACAAAAACCTCTTTATACAATTAGGCTTTTTTATTAATAGGTTTTATCCAACGATACAATCAATGGAAGTGAAATACACGGTTAGTAAAGTAGTTGTTCAGTCTATCAACCAATATTCAGCTTTAACCGGAGAAAGTACACCCGATGTGATTCGTATTTGGACAGGAAAAAAACTAGATACTGAGGGTGCTAAAGATAAAATCTATACAATCGTTAATAAAAACTTCAGATGGTCTAAGGAAATGACAGAAAACCGGGATTTAAGCGTTCTTGTCACCATTGGGAAAAATTTTTCTAATACGGTTCTTAGTTTGAAACAAAATGAATTGAAAATTACAGATGAAGTCTTAGATGTGTATCTAAAAAGGAAGAAAAACTTAGAAAGAAAAGATCCTTTAGAGGAGACTGATAAAAGTGATATGGAATATTTAGATGAAAGAATCACTAAACTAGAGAAGCTACTTTCTAGGATTAAAGAGAGTGTTGAAGAAGAAAATAAAAAAAACAAACCTTATCTAGATGAATTAGCCCGCATATTAAAACCACTAAAAATTGAAACAGTTTTATTTAGGGGTAAACCGGATATATTTAGAAATTTTCAACTCCATTTTCGTATGGATGCCAAAAACAAAACTATCACAAAAGACGCAAGCAAAAAAACTTATCCTTAGACAAAGTCAATATAGAAGCTTTAGCCTTATTACACTGATCGGCTATATGATAAATTGAAATTATTCTAAAAATGAATATTATCCTTTACAAGGAGCTTTTTTATTCAAGTCTAGTTTAAAACATATTATACCTAATCTTCACAACGGTTATAGATAAATCCATCTGAAAGAGGGGGGTGGGTATTTAGTTGATTGTTGTATCTTTGAGACTGCAAATTAAAATGGGTGTGCAGATTGAAAAAGATAGCGTGTATGAAAAAGATAATTGTTGCTGTAGATGGTTTTTCGTCTAGTGGAAAGAGTACGATGGCCAAGGATTTGGCTCGTGAAGTAGGTTATAAGTATATCGATACCGGGGCGATGTATCGTGCGGTTACGCTTTATTGTTTGCGTCACGAACTTATTTATCAAGACAAAACGAATGATGCAGCTATTGAAGGGGCATTAAAAGAGATGCATATCACTTTTCAAGTAAATCCTACTACCGGTCTGTCTGAAACGTATCTCAATGGAGAAAATATTGAAAAGGAAATTCGGGGTATCGAAGTTTCTAATCATGTGAGTCCAATTGCTAAGCTAGGATTTGTACGTCGTTTTTTGGTAGATATCCAGCAACTAATGGGAGAGGAGAGAGGCATTGTTATGGATGGTCGTGACATTGGTACGGTGGTCTTTCCGGAAGCTGAACTGAAGTTTTTTGTTACGGCTTCTCCCGAAATTCGTGCGCAACGCAGATTTAAAGAGATGGTACAAAAGGGCGATAATGTTTCATACGAAGAAATACTCAAAAACATTGAAGAACGTGACCGTATTGACACGACACGTGCTGAAAGTCCGCTCCGCCAAGCGGATGATGCTATTGTTCTGGACAATTCAAACATGACTCTTTCCGAACAAAAAGAATGGATGCTTACTCATTTTTATACAGTTGTTAATCAGTCATGATTCAAGTAGAAATAGACAATCGATCCGGATTTTGTTTTGGTGTGGTGAATGCCATTCACAGTGCCGAAAGAGAATTAAACGACAGTCAGGATTTATTTTGTCTGGGAGATATCGTTCACAATAGTCTGGAAGTTGAACGGTTGGAGCAAAAAGGTATGCACACCATCAACCATGCTCAACTGGCTGATTTAACAAATAGTAAAGTCCTTTTACGTGCACACGGCGAACCTCCTGCTACCTACGCTTTAGCTGAAAAAAATAAGATTACACTGATTGATGCAACCTGTCCGGTTGTCTTGAAATTACAAAAACGCATCCATGACCTCTACCAGTCGGCCAAGCATAACCATACACAGATTGTTATCTATGGCAAGCAAGGACATGCCGAAGTAAACGGATTGGTAGGGCAGACGGAAGAAACAGCCATTGTTATCGAGAAACCGGAAGATTTAGATCGGTTGGATTACAGTAAAAACACCTATTTCTTTTCGCAAACGACCATGTCGCTGGAGGGATTTCGACAAATGATTGAAGCCATTGAAAAGCGAATGGATAAGGACGCTATTTTTCAATCGTTCGACACGATTTGCAGACAAGTAGCTAACCGAATACCTAATATTAAAGTCTTTGCTGCCAAACATGATTTGGTCTATTTTGTGGCCGGTCAAAAAAGCTCGAATGGCAAACTTCTTTTCAAACAATGTTTGGAAGCCAATCCAAACACGGTGTTTATCTCTTCGCCGGAAGAAATAACCAACGCATTGCCTTCAGACATAAAAACAGTCGGCGTATGTGGGGCAACTTCTACCCCCAAATGGTTGATGGAAAAAGTTGCTAAACGTATTTTAGCCGTTAATAAAGACTGATGCCGCTCAAGTCTATACACCAACCTACTTCCTTCATCTAAGCATTATCACGGAGAAATTGCTTCGTTTTGTAACGAAAACGGAAATAAAACAGCAATCCCGCCACCGTCAGTCCAAATGGAAAAGCCATCCATATACCGATGATTCCCCAGTTTAAAACAAAGCCACAAATATAACCTACGGGCAATGAAATCAAGAAATAAGCAACAAATGCAATCCACATGGCTACTTTTACATCTGACACGCCGCGCAAAGCATTGGCAAAATTAATTTGCAGACCATCACCAAATTGATAGATTAAAAAGGGAATAACCAGGGCAGAAACCATGACCGATACTTCCTGACTATCTGTAAATAAAGCTCCTAAGTAATTTCTACTCAAAAATATAAAGAACGACAAAACAATGCCTAATGTCAGTATCAAATGAAAACCAGCATAAGCAGAACGACGAACATTTAGTATATCTTCCTGCCCTTTGAAATAACTCACACGTATTGCAACAGCTGCTCCCATACCATAAATCATCATAAACGTCAGCTGTGAAATCGTTAACATAATCTGATGAGAGGCTAAGGCAATGGTTCCCAGCCAACCGACCATCACCGTACTTAAACTAAATGAAGCCGCTTCCATACCCATTTGAAAGGCAATCGGCCAACCTAAGGCATTTAGTCGATTGAAAAAATGCTTGGACCAACCTAAACGGAAAAAACCTACCCGATAGCGAGAAAAACGTCGGTTATACAGAAAAATAAATGCAAAGACAATGACCATCAGGATACGTGAGAAAAGTGTACTCACCCCGGCTCCAAACAAACCGAGCTCAGGAAATCCTAGTTTTCCGTTGATTAATATATAGTTCCCAATAATGTTCAATACATTGCCACCCAATAAAATCCACATAGCTGTTTTAGTATCTGTTATTCCATCGGTGAATTGCTTAAACCCGTTAAAAATCAACACAAATACTAAGGAAACCAATAACACCAAGTAATAAGGCTTAATAAGGGGTATCAACTCTTCCGGTTGACCCAAGCGTTCTATATTCAGGTATAGAATGGTCATCACTAAGATTAATAATAAGCTTACCAGAAAGTTAAGCAGCAAGCTGGATCGCAAGGCTTGACCGGCTTCAACATATCGACGAGTGGCAAATAAATTACCTATGACCGGCGTTAGACCATACGAAAATCCGGTGCTGAAGATAATAACCAATGCAAACATATTATTCACAAAAGAGGCTGCCCCTAACTCGATGGTACTGTGATGTCCAATCATGATTGTATCGGCAAAACCCAAAACAATCATCCCTATCTGTCCGATAATAATGGGTAAACCTAAAAAAATCAATGCTTTATAATGGCTCTTATAGACTTTATACATCCTACTATTTCATTTTTTTGGTAACATAGAATTGCAAAAGATTGAAAGACTTCTAGTTTACGTCTACAAACTTAAAATAAAAGGATGAATAGGCCGATGAAAAAAGAAACAATCAGATTCATTCACAAAAGACCGGTAATAATATTCGTTATAGTTATCCTAACTATTTTTATGAAGCCAATAAATCATTTTTTTGGTATATTTGCCACTTAATCAAACTTAAAAATATCATTATGACTTCAATCAAATGTATTGGTATTTTAACTTCGGGTGGAGATGCCCCCGGCATGAATGCGGCTATTCGTGCAATCACACGTACTGCTATCTTTAATAACATACAAGTTAAAGGTATTTATCGCGGATATCGCGGATTGATAATAGGAGAAATAGAAAGCTTTACGAATCAAAGTGTAAGCAATATAATCCAACGCGGAGGAACTATTTTAAAAACTGCACGTTGTCCGGAATTTAAGACTCCGGAAGGACGAAAAATGGCTTATGATAAATTAAAAGAGGAAGGCATTGATGCACTGGTGGTGATTGGTGGCGACGGAACCTTGACCGGAGCCAGAGTTTTGGCTCAAGAGTTTAATTACCCCATTGTTGGTCTTCCCGGAACAATTGATAATGACTTGTATGGTACAGACGAAACCATCGGCTATGATACAGCTTTAAATACCATCATGGAATGTGTCGATAAAATACGCGATACGGCGTCTTCTCACGAACGCTTATTCTTTATTGAGGTAATGGGTCGGGAAGCCGGCTTCCTAGCCTTAGATGGCGCCATAGCATCCGGAGCAGAGGCTGCTATCATTCCTGAGATAGCCACTGAAAAAGACCAACTGGCTGAAATGATTGAAACCGGTTTCCGTAAATCAAAAAACAGCAGTATCGTATTGGTAGCTGAAGGTGAAGCTACCGGAGGAGCCATAGGCGTTGCCGAACGGGTAAAAAAAGAATATCCTGAATTTGATGTAAGGGTTTCAATACTTGGTCACCTTCAACGAGGTGGATCTCCCAGTGCAAAAGACCGTATCCTTGCTACACGCATGGGAGCGGCTTCAATCGAAGCTCTACTGGACGATCAGCGTAATGTGATGATTGGTGTAGATAATGACGAAATCATTTATGTACCCTTCTCTAAAGCTACCAAGAAGAATAAACCCATTGATTATCAATTAATGGATATTCTGAAAATAGTATCCAAATAAGAAATTACCGATATATACGTATAAAAATAGCTGCTCAATAATTGGGCAGCTATTTTTATATGCAATGAGAAGAGATTCCAATTAAACCTTGACCGGTTCGATTCCAAAGGTAAATCCTTCTTTTACTTTCTTAATTAGTTCAGGCATCACATCTTCATATTCGCCAACAATACCAAAGTCGGCATGGCTAAATATAGAAGCTTTCGCATTATGCTCAATACCAATAATGATACCGGATTCTTTAATACCGGAAATATGTTGAATAGCGCCGGAAATACCAATACCAATATATACTTTAGGGCGCACCGTCTTACCGGTTTGACCTATTTGGCGGGCATATTCAGCAATTCCTTCATCCACCACCACGCGACTTGCACCCCATTCAGCTTTAATACCTTGTTCTTTCAGTGCTTCGGTCAGTTCTTTTACGTACGTTAAGTTATCATTTACGGCACCTCTACCACCGGAAACAATAATATCAGCTTCAAATAAGCTTTGTAAACCACCTTCTCCACGTTCGGTTTTGATGATTTGCGTGATAAATTCTTTCTCGTCTAATGTAGGGGTGTAGTTGTTTAAAATACCTTTACGTCCTTTTTCCGGTTTAGGAAGTTCAAATGTCCCGGCACGAGCGGTAGATATTTGCGGATAAACAAATCCTAAAATAGTAGCTAATTTACTTTCTCCATAAGTAGGACGACGTGAATGCAGAATAGGATAAATGATTTGTTTGTTCTTACGATCTATATATTCACCTATTTCCAATGCTGTACAGTCTGCTGTAACACCACTGTGTGTCTTAACAGCAATACGTGGTGCTAATTCTCGTCCGGCTGTGGTAGCAGCAAAAATAGCTATCTCGGGTTTTCTCTCCACAATGATTTGCCTGATTATTTCAGAAAATGGAAGTACTAAATATTCTTCCAATCTGGCATCCTCAACCAAAATAACTTCGTCTGTGCCATGTTCAAACAATGTATCTGCCATCGGAGCTACATTTTTTCCAATAAGTACAGTTGTTATTTTTGTATCATCGCCTAATTCATCCGCCAATTTACGTGCCGGAGTCAATAATTCTAACGAAGGTCTCGATACTTTTCCATTGGTTATTTCAGCCCAGGTTAAGATTCCTCGATTATCTTCTCTTGTATCAACAACGGGAAAATCAGGTCTAGCTACTTGCCTTTTTTCTTTCTTTTCGATATGTAAAGGGGCATTGCCTCCTTTATTGAAATTGTCAACAAAACTATCAACCAGTTCAATCTCGTTATGACCTTCTGCCATCATTACCGGTGGACGTTCACTAACAATATTTTCAACCGCTGCTACAATGGTTGGTGACCCACTGATTCCTACTTTTGATACATCAATATTCACATCATCCGCACTGAATACTTTCATCTCTAAATTGCGTGCTTTTACTGCACCGGCTAATGAAGGTTTGCGAGGAGGTATACCAGTAGGAGCTAAGGATACAACACAAGGCATCGGCAATTGAAGCATTTGAAAACCACCTTCAATAATGCGACGTGCAACTACATTTCCTTTGCCATCCGATTCAACTGTTTCAACAAAAGTAGCCTGTGGAATACCTAAATTTTCAGCAACTTGCGAAGGTACGTGCGCTGTATCTCCATCGCTGGTCTGACGACCGGCAAAGATGATAAATTCGTTGTTTTTATCTTTAGAAAAGCCCAAATATTTCAACATAGAAGCCAAAGATAAACCGGTTGCATAGGTATCGCTACCTCCAAGTTTACGGTCAGACAATAGATAGGCTTCATCATATCCCATAGCTATTGCTGTTTTAAGTGATGTTTCGAAAGATCCAGGACCCATCGAACATACAATCATCCGTGCATCTGGATAATGTTTTTTCAACTGTAAACCTGCTTCAAGACCGAATTGGCAATCTATATTAATAATAGATTTAGCTTTCGTTCTGTCCATTAATCCATCTTCACCCATCCGCATTTCGGTAGGTAAAGGAACTTGTTTTATCAAACTTATGATTGTTAAAGCCATTTCAATGATTCTTTTTCAGGTTTTACATATTTCTATATTCCGGTCCGTTACCTCCATTTGGTACATTCCAGGTGATGCCATCTCCGGCAGTCTTAATATCGCAGGTTTTACAGTGTACACAGTTTTCAAAGTGTACTCTCAACTCTTTATTACCACTTCTATCGGTATGAATTTCATATACTTCAGCCGGACAGAAATGTTGACATGGAGCACCATATTTTTCAATATTGATGGTTTTAAATGTCTGAGGATTATTCACATGTAAATGCGATACTTGCAGTTCGTCATGTAAAGCGCCGGAATAGAATATATCTGTTACTTTATCGAAAGTTATTTCTTTATCAAATTCTAACCGATCACCATAGCGTTCAGCCATTGTTTTACCGCTATAATCTTTCAACGTTTTAGTTGCAGCAGCATCTTCTTCTGCTTTTAATTTGCCACAGAAGCCTGCCCCTCCGGTAATTAATTGAGTACCAAAATGCATACCACCTATAATTAATCCTTTAGAAAATCCTTGTCTGAAATTACGAACCGGATACATTTCTTTTCGAATGAAACTTTGCTCTATTTTTTCAGTATATAATTTCAATACTTCTTCTGAATAATCGTTTTTCTTAATAGCTTCTAAAGCAGTTTCAGCGGCTAACATACCTGATTTGATAGCTAAATGCACTCCTTTAAGAGCCGGCATAGTTAAAAATCCGGCTGAATCACCCACTATCATTGCTCCATGCGTATAGAGTTTAGGAAGTGAATAATAACCACCTTCAGGAAGTGTTTTAGCGCCATATTCAAGCAATTTACCGCCTTCTAAAATACGACTAATCTTGGGATTCTTTTTCCATACTTGAAAAGCAGCATGTATATCAAAGCCCGGATCAGCATAATCTAAACCAACCACCAATCCTAAAGCTACTCTATTATCTTTCAATCCGTAAATAAACCCACCGCCAAATTCTTTTAAGTTTAAAGGATAACCCAAGGTATTATAAATTTCTCCGGGTGCAATTCTACCTTCCGGAACACTCCAAATTTCCTTACATCCTAAAGAATACATCTGAGGGTTTGCATCGGCTGAAAGATTAAACTTATTAATAAGTTTTTTAGTCAAACTGCCTCTTGAACCTTCAGCAAATATAGTAATTGAGGCCTCAACCACTGTTCCCGGTTGGAAATTAAGCATCGGTTTACCATCATGATCTACACCCGTATCAATAGCTTTTGCACCTATTACTTGTCCTTTATCATCATAGCAGATATCGCTCATGGAAAATCCGGGATAAACTTCTACCCCTTTTTCTTCTGCCTTTTGAGCTAAAAAACGGCATATTTCACCTAAAGAAGCCAGATAGTTTCCCTTATTACTCATATAAGGAACAGGGATTGGAACACGAAAATTACCATCCTTTCCTAAAAGTAAAGTAGCATCTTTAGTAACTGGAGAGTCAAAAGGAATATCACTGAATTCAACATCCGGTAATAATTCTTTAAAAACACTCGGTTTGATAATAGCACCCGAAAGGATATGACTTCCTACGGAACTTCCTTTCTCAATAACCATTATTTTTCGATCTAAATTCTCTTTTTTCAGAGAATCAGCCAGATGAATCCCCATGGCCAGTCCTGCAGGACCCGCTCCAATAATCAATACATCTGTCTTGATCTTGCCATTTTTTTCCATATCTAATAGTCTTAATATATATTCTTCATGGTTTATAATTCTACTTCATAGTGCGATTAATATCTTCAATATAACCCAATATTTCTTCTTTTCCTTCCCGTGTTTCAGCTGAAGATATAAATATAGGTGGAAGTTCTTCCCAAGTTTCTAAAAGCACATTTTTATAGTTTTCTATATGCGTATTTATTTTTGCTTTGCTTAGCTTATCTACTTTTGTAAAAATAATGGAAAAGGGAACTCCCTTCTCACCTAGCCACTCTATAAATTCTAAATCAATCTTTTGTGCTTCAATCCGGCTATCAATCAATACAAATAAATTAGTCAATTGAACTCTGTTTAAAATATAAGTTTCAATAATTCGAGCTAATTTTTCTCTTTTATCTTTACTGGTTTTAGCATACCCATAGCCGGGTAAATCAACTAAATACCATTCATCATTAATTATAAAATGATTGATCAATAAGGTTTTTCCGGGTTTTTGGGATGTCATTGCCAGGTTCTTTCGTCCGGTCAGCATATTTATCAATGAAGATTTACCTACGTTCGAACGCCCAATAAAAGCATATTCAGGGTTTGTTCCACTAGGGCACTTCTTATAGTCAGTATTACTAATTACGAAAGAAGAACTTTTAATTATCATAAATACGTACTCATTTTATTTGTTTTATTACCGGTCTTTCAACAGATAGCCATAATCCTACAAATGTTAAAAATCCATTTATCATCAACAATTCATACCCAAAACGATAATTTAAGTATTTATAAAAGATAAATGAAAGTAAATAACACAAAATAGGCGACAATACGCAAATGTAAGGAACAAATTTGTCACGTGGAATTTTTTTAGTAAAAAGTCCGAAAAAATATAATCCTAACAACGGACCATACGTGTAAGATACAATGGTATAAATTGTATCAATCAAACTTTGGTTGTTCAATATTTTTACCAAGATAATAATAAATATCATCAAAATAGAAAAGGCTAAATGAATGATAAACCTTATTTTAACACCTTGTGCGCTTTCTTTTTTTTCTAATCCAAGCAAATCCACATAAAAGGAAGTAGTAAGTGAAGTAAGAGCTGAATCAACACTATTAAAGGCTGCAGCTATAATACCTAAAGCAAATAAAATTAAAACGGTATTACCTAAAATACCTTGAGTAGAAAACATAGGTAAAATATCGTCTCCGGAGGCGGGTAGGGGTATATCGAATTGAACAGATAAAACCAGTAATAAGATACCTAACGAAAGAAAAAGCAAATTAAATGGCGTAAAGGCAAACCCATACCAATACATATTTTTCTGTGCATCTTTTAAATTACGACAAGCTAAGTTTTTTTGCATCATGTCCTGGTCTAATCCTGTCATAACTATTACCACAAATATACCACTCAGAAATTGTTTCAGAAAATGCTGTTTACTATGCCAATCACTAAACTCAAATATCTTCGCATTCGGATGGTTTGCAATAGTTTCTACCATTCCTGAAAAGTCTAAACCCAATAAACTTTTTATTTTCCAAATCATTACTACTAAAACAGCAACCAGGCAAATAGTTTGAATCATATCGGTCCAAATCAATGTTTTAATACCTCCTCTAAATGTATATAACCATACAAAAGCCATACAAAAAGTGGTAGTCAACCAAAAAGGTATCTGCCAAAAATCAAATATAAAGGTTTGTAGTATATGAATTACAAGATATAGTTTGACGGCCGAACCAAAGGTCTTTGACAGAATAAAAAATGAAGCACCCGTTTTATAACTATACTTTCCAAATCTGTTTTCTAAATATGAATAAATAGAAATAAGGTTCAACCGATAATATAAGGGTAATAAAATTTTAGCTACAATAATATATCCAATGAAAAATCCAAAGACCATCTGCATATAGGTCATATCTACCCCGCGAACCATCCCGGGCACCGACACAAAACTAACTCCTGATACAGATGTACCTACCATGCCGATAGCTATAATATACCAGGGAGTTTTTCTATCGCCTATAAAGAAAGTTTTATTATTATTTGCCTTTCTATTGGTCAAGAAAGAAACAATCAATAGAAGAACAAAATAGGATAAAACTACAATAGCAAAAGTACGATGCATAGAATATATTTAAGCATACAAAGTTATACAATTCATGTATAGCAAAACTTGTTTCGAAAAATCCATCTGCTCAAAATGGTTATCAACCAGTATTAATATTATTCTTTCTCTTTTAAAAAATTAAAAATTTAATAACAACAACAATAATGCCTGTTGATAGTGTTGATAATAAAAGTTGCTTTCTTTTGGTTTTATGATTATCAAATATTTATAGGAGTTTATTCCTAGGTTATAAACAAGTTATCAGTTTTTATATGATTGAATAATAGTGTATTATACTATATTACTTCTTATTGGTTAATAACTGATTGTTGAGTAATATTTTAGTGATTTGAAAAAGTTTTATGTGCATAACTATGGGATATTAAAAGTAAAGATTGATGGTTATTAATTTGTATTCGATGCTTCTGAATATCAATACATATTATCTGCATATTTCAAAATATATTCTTTTCTATTTTCCGCTGCCTTATCCATAAGTTATCAACACAATCTGTTGATAACCCATATTGTTTTAAAAATAGTTTCATTAAGTATTGGAAGTGAAGAATATATTAGCGTATTTAATGAGCTTCTAACCAATTGTTTCCAACACCACATTCAGCTAATAAAGGAACTTTTAGCTCAATCACTCGCTCCATTTCTTCTTTTACAATGGTTTTTACTATTTCCAATTCATCTTTATAGACATTAAAGTTCAATTCATCATGCACTTGTAGAATCATTTTACTCTTGAGTTGTTTTTCTTCTAATCGTCTATAAATTCTTACCATGGCTAGTTTTATAATATCTGCAGCACTTCCTTGTATAGGCGCATTAATAGCATTTCGTTCAGCATATCCGCGTACTATGGCATTTTGTGAATTGATATCCGGTAAATAGCGACGGCGATTAAAAATCGTTTCTACATAACCCTTTTCTTTTGCTTTTAAAATGCTTTCGTCCATATATTCTTTTACACCCGGATAGGAATTGAAATAACCATCAATCAGCTCTTTTGATTCGCTTCTGGGGATGTTTAGTCGTTCGGATAGACCAAATACTGATATACCATAAATAATACCAAAATTGGCTGTTTTAGCTTTTCTACGCATATCTCCGGTTACTTCCTGAATAGGTATATCATATATTTTGGCAGCGGTTGCCGCATGAATATCTTCACCTTTTTGAAAGGCTTCAATCATGTGCGTATCTCCACTTAGATGAGCCATAATACGCAATTCTATTTGTGAATAGTCTGCTGATAGAAATACACATTCATCTGAATCAGGCACAAATGCTTTTCGTATTTCTCTACCCATCTCATCACGTATGGGAATATTCTGAATATTTGGATTGGTCGAACTTAATCTTCCAGTAGCTGTAACTGTTTGGTTAAAAGAGGTATGTATTTTTCCTGTATGTGGATTAATCAGTAAAGGCAAGGCATCTACATAAGTGCTGAGCAGTTTTTTTATGCCCCTGTAGTCTAATATTTTTTCAACGATTGGGTGTTTACTTTTTAATTTGGTTAATACCTCTTCACTCGTGCTGTATGAGCCCGTTTTAGTCTTTTTAGCCTTATCTACTATTTTAAGTTTGTCAAAAAGAATTTCCCCAACTTGCTTAGTTGAATTAATATTAAATGTCTCTCCGGCCAATTCAATTATTTCTTTTTCAAGTACATCTAATTCTGCTGTAAGTGTTTCAGAACTTTGTCTTAAAGCCTCCGTATCTAATTTAATACCTGTTCTTTCCATATCAGCTAATACGGCTACCAATGGCATTTCTATCTTTTTGAAAAGATCATTCATGCTGCTTTGTTCCACTAATGGCTGAAATTTATTTTTAAGTTTCAAGGTGATATCTGCATCTTCAGCTCCATACTCAGTTATCTTATCTATGGGTACGTCTCGCATCGAACCTTGATTTTTTCCTTTCGGACCAATCAATGATTCAATGGGTATCGGCTGATAATTCAAATAAGTAGCGGCCAAATAGTCCATATTATGCCTTAATTCCGGATTAAGTAGATAGTGGGCTATCATTGTATCAAATAGTTTACCTTTTACTTCTATGCCTTCTTGTGCCAGAATAAGTATATCATATTTAATGTTTTGACCTACCTTTTCAATAGTTTCATTTTGAAGTACAGACTGGAACGGTAGTAATCGTTCTTTTACTTCCGATTTATTTCCTGTCAATGGCACATAATAAGCTTCATTTTCTTTGATGGCAAATGAAATGCCAATGATATTAGCCGTGATTGGATCTAATCCATCTGTTTCTGTATCAAAAGCAATGGTATGAGCAGTTTCTAACGTTTCAGCTAATTTACTTATTTCTTCCGGTGTGTTTACGAGGTGGTAGGTATGTTCATTAGTTGATGCCGAACTGACTTCTTGCTCATTGGTTACTGTATCAGTTGTTTCTGTATTACTTTCTTCTTCAAAAGTATCAAATAATGAAAGCTGCCTATTAACTACCTTAGGTGCAGCTTTTTGTTCCATTTTCTGAATAAATGTGCGAAACTCTAAGTGGGTATATATTTCTTTTAATGTCTCTTCATCTATTTCAGTACGTTTAGCAGCTTTAGCGTCAAATGTGATGGGTACATCGGTAACAATAGTAGCCAGAAATTTAGAAAATCGAATTAATTCGGCGTTTTCTTCCACTTTTTCTTTCAGTTTTCCTTTCAGTTTATCAGTATTCTCCAATAGGTTTTCTATTGAATCAAATTCTGCTAATAGTTTTTGTGCCGTTTTTTCTCCTACACCGGGACATCCGGGTATATTGTCTGAACTATCTCCCATTAATCCAAGTAAATCAATCATTTGTGTAGGGTAGGAGAGTGCATATTTTTCTAATACTTCCGGGACACCTAATATTTCATAATCTCCTCCGAACTTGGGGCGATATTGAAATACTTGTTCACCTACTAATTGAGCATAATCTTTGTCTGAAGTCATCATATACACTTCAAAACCTTCTGAGGCGGCTTGATGTGCAATAGTTCCGATGGTATCATCTGCTTCATATTTTGGTACTTCTAGTATTGGTATATGGTACGCTTCAATTATTTGGCGAATAATGGGTACTGATTCACGGATTACTTCAGGAGTTTCTTCCCGTTGTGATTTATATTCCTCATAAGCTTCATGTCTGAATGTGGGTCCGGAGGGGTCAAACCCTACCGCAACATGGGTTGGTGATAATCTTTTTAAGACATCTTCCAATGTGTTTATAAAGCCAAATATGGCTGAAGTATTAAATCCTTTTGAGTTGATTCTGGGGTTTTTTATAAAAGCATAATAAGAACGATAGATAAGTGCATAGGCATCTATTAGCAATAGTTTCATAAATTTGTGTTTACAATTAGTCAATATAGGGTAAATGTAACCAAAATATAAACTCTATTCCTATATTTGTCTACATTTGCTTATATTTTCAATATATGACTATATTAGATCAAATTTCAGAGCCTGTTAAAGCAGAGCTACAGACATTTAATGACGAGTTTAAACGTTCATTACATAGTGATTTACATAAATTACAAGAAGCTATTGAGCATATAATGAGCGCAGCAGGGAAGCATATCCGTCCATTATTACTTTTATTAAGTGCCCGTTCTTTAGGAAATATTAATACGTTTACCATCAATTCAGCGGTTTTTTTAGAACTACTACACACTGCTTCTCTAATACATGATGACGTAATTGACGAAACAAAAGTAAGGCGAGGCAAATCATCTTTAAATGCAATTTACGATAATCGAGTTTCCGTTTTAGTGGGTGATTATACTTTATCTACCGCTTTAGCCCGTTCCATTCAGTCCGGGAATATGGAGATCATCCATATTGTATCTACCCTGGGCTGCGATTTAGCTGAAGGTGAATTATTTCAAATGGAAATTGCTGATGCGAGTGTGATTGATGAGGATAAATATTTTAAAGTTATCAAACGTAAAACAGCTGCTTTGCTTTCTGCTTGTATGGAGATTGGTGCTATCTCTGTCGAGGCAGATAGAGAAATGATTGATCGTTTTCGTCAAATAGGTGAATATCTAGGTTATGCTTTTCAAATAAGAGATGATATATTTGATTATTTCAATAATGATAAGCAAATAGGTAAACCCACAGGCAATGATATACGTGAAGGAAAAGTAACCTTACCGCTTTTATATGCTTTAAGAAGTGTTGATTCAGCCGAAAAAAAGGAAATCTATTCCCTGATTACTTCGAAAAATTTCACAACCCCCAATGTTGATCGAATTATAGAGTTTGCAAAAGACCATGGTGGAATTGAGTATGCTGAAAAGAAAATGCATGATTTTCAAGCCAAAGCCAGCGAATTAATGCATACCATTCCTGATTCTGATGCTAAAACCAGTCTTTTCTTATTAGCTGATTATATCATAAACCGTAATAAATAACCAGAGGGCATTAAGTTCCCAGCAATAATACCCAGGCTATACATCCAAAAGTCGTAAGGGCGAATAATATTCGAACTCACATAACAAACGCCAAATTACGAGTTAATTTTAATTAGCAAATCTTTTACAAGGCTGCTTGCCCCAATGCGGAAATAGTTTTTATCCAGCCATTCTTCGCCTAATACTTCTTTAACGATAGTATAGTATTTAACGGCTTCTTCTGCTGTACGTATACCTCCTGATACTTTTAGTCCCGCTTTCTTTCCGGTTAATTGGTGATATTTTTTTAGAGTCTTAGCCATTACATAAGCTGCTTCCGGTGTTGCTCCCGGATATTCTTTACCGGTTGATGTTTTGATAAAGTCTGCTCCACTGTATAGGGAGAGTATAGATGCAGTATAGATATTTTCTACATTTTTCAATGCGCCTGTTTCCAATATGACCTTCAATTTAGCCTCTCTACAGCTTTCTTTTAGTTCATCCAGCTCAATACATAGTTCTTCGTATTCTTCTTCCATAAACAGCCCCAAATTAAGTACCACATCTATTTCGTCGGCTCCTTCCATAACGGCCATAGCTATTTCTGCTATTTTTACTTCTATAAATGTTTGCGACGAGGGAAAACATGCTGCTACGGCTGCTATTTTTACTTCATCGGCTGTTAGGGCTTGTTTTACTATTTCAGTGAAGATAGGGTAGGTGCAGATAGCAGCTACATTCGGTATTTCAGGATTACTACCATCAAATTTATTTACTTCTTCTGTTAGTTTCCAAATTTGTTCTTTGGTATCCAAGCTGGTTAATGATGTCAGGTCAACATATCCATACAGTTCTTTATATACTTCTGCCTGCTCATTCTTTTTTGCTGCTTCATTTAATAGTTTGGCTACTGCTTCTTTTATTTGTTCATCAGTACCTATGGATCCAAATTTATCGAGTGTTTCTGCTATTTTTTTAGTTTTCATTGTCCTAATTTTTTATTGTTTTGATGTCTTTCTTTATCTCGTACTGTTTTCTTTTGCATGTTTTGATGAAATGCGTCTGTTAGGTCTATACCCATTTGATTGGCTAGGCATAACAATACCCATAATATATCGGCCATTTCATCGGCTGCATCTACTTTTTTATCACTTTCTTTAAAGGATTGCTCCCCATATTTACGTGCAATAATACGTGCCAGTTCACCCACTTCTTCTGTGAGTATAACCATGTTGGTTAGCTCGTTAAAGTATCTCACGCCATAGGTTTTAATCCACGTATCTACTTTTTTTTGTGCTTCAGCCAGGGTGATGCTTTCATTCATGCTTATTCATTCTTTTAGTTGACTGTCTATGATGATGGTAACCGGACCGTCGTTAATCAATGCTACTTGCATATCAGCACCGAATGTACCCGTTTGTATGGGTTTTCCCAAGGCCTCTTCCAGTGTTTGACAAAACTTTTCGTACATGGGTATGGCTATTTCCGGTTTAGAAGCACGTATATACGAAGGTCTGTTTCCTTTTCTAGTCGAAGCATGCAGTGTAAATTGGCTAACTGCCAAGATATCTCCACCTATATCTTTGATAGATAAGTTCATGACACCTTCTTGGTCATCAAATATACGTAAATTAATTATTTTCTTGCATAACCAATTTATATCATCCTCATTATCAGAATCTTCAATGCCAACTAGAATGAGCATTCCTTGGTTTATCTCACTTTTAATTTCATTTTCAATACTAACGGATGCCCGCTTTGTTCGTTGAATGATTACTCGCATAGTATATTATTTTTCTTTTGTATGTAATGCTTGGTAAAGTTTATTAGCCCTCGATGAACCAATAACTTCAGCCAATTCTTCTACTGAAACATCACGTAATCTCTTGATACTTTTATATTTACGTAATATTAATTCTTTTGTTTTATCTCCTATACCCGGTATATTGTCTAAGGCTGAAGCTGTTTGTGCCTTGCTTCGTGTCTTTTGATGAAACGTTAGTCCAAAGCGGTGGGCTTCATCCCGAATGTGTTGAATAATACGCAAGGTTTCTGAGTTTTTATCCAATATTAATGGGATGGAATCACCCGGATAATAGATTTCTTCCATCCTTTCTGCAATACCTATTACCGTGGCTTGTTCGGGATATATTTTCATTTCTTCCAATACTTCAACAGCTATGCCTAACTGCCCTTTTCCGCCATCTATAACAATCAGTTGGGGCATTTCACCCTGCTCTTCCAATACACGTTTATACCTTCGGGTGATGCTTTCTTTCATCGAGGCATAATCATCCGGACCGGTAACAGTTTTAATATGAAACAGTCGATAATCCTTTTTTGAAGGTTTTCCTTTTTTAAAGACGACACAGGCTGATACCGGATGCGTACCTTGGATATTTGAATTATCAAAGCATTCAATATGCCAAGGAAGTTTGTTCAGGTGTAAATCTTTTTGCAGGGTAGTTAATAGCCGGGTAGTTCGTTGTTCCGGATTAAACTTATCACTGCGTTTTAATTTATCTATTTTAAACTGTTTGACGTTTTTTGTTGACAATTCGAGCAGTCTTTTCTTATCGCCTATTTTAGGAATTGTAAAAGTTATGTTCGATTTCTCTAGGGTAATATCCGGCAAAAATGGAATAATAATTTCTTTTGAATCACTTTTGAATCGTTTGCGCAATTCAATAATTCCCCAGCCCAAGAGTTCTTCTTTCTTTTCTTCGAGTCTTTTTTTGTATTCTAACGTATATACCTGCGTAATAGCTCCATCTCCCACATGCATAAAATTGATAAATGCCGATGATTCATTTTCATCAAATGAATAAACATCTACATTATTTAGTGTCGGAACAACGGTCGATTTTGAACGATAGTTTTCAATCGTTTCATATTTTAATTTTATTTCTTGGGCTTCTTCAAATGCTAAATTTTCTGACAGTGTATTCATTTTAGCAATAAGTGTCTGACTAACTTTTGTCAGATTTCCCTTTAAGATATCCTTACTTATTGCGATATTTTCCCGGTATTCATCCATGGTTTGCAATCCAATACAAGGGGCTTTGCATCGTTTGATATGGTATTGAAGACATTCTTTAAATTTCCCTTTTTTAATATCTTCTTCATTTAGCAACAGTCGGCAAGTGCGGATAGGGTAGATGTTGCGAATCATATCTACCATGGTTCTTGCCATATGAACCGAAGCATACGGACCGTAATAATTTGATCCGTCCTTATTTATATTTCGAGTCAGGAATATGCGTGGAAATGGTTCATGCGTCACCACGATATAGGGATAGGTCTTGTCATCTTTTAGCAAGACATTATATCGTGGGCGATATTCTTTTATCAAATTGTTTTCTAGCAAAAGCGCATCTTCTTCCGTATCTACAACGATATAACGTATGTCTCTAATATGCCTAACCATGATACGTGTTTTTATATTTTCATGCTCTTTGTGAAAATAGGAGCTTACACGTTTCTTTAAATTCTTTGCTTTACCTACATAAATAATAATTCCTGCTTCATTAATAAATTGATAACATCCGGGATTTTCCGGTAGGGTGCTTAGAATGACTGTTAGTTTTTTTTCAAGCGTTTTATCCATTGTTCCTTTTTATTATTACTTGAAAAGCAATACATTGCGCTTAAATTGTTTCACGTGGAACAATTTACGGCTATCGCCCCATCATCATTAATAGGATATTTATATCACTTGGAGAGATGCCGGGAATACGACTAGCTTGTGCTATAGTTTTAGGTTTTATTTTATCTAGCTTTTCTCTTGCTTCTGTTGAAAGAGATTGAATGGAAGAATAGTCAAATTTATCGGCTATCTGAATATTTTCCAGTCGGGCTATCTTATCTGCGATTTGCTGTTCTCTTTTTATATAGCCGTCATATTTCATGAGTATTTCAGCCGCTTCAATAATTTCCTCTTTTTGTGATTCGGGTATGTTATCTAATGCCAACTGAAGTGCCGGAATATGTTCAGCCAAGAAGGAAATATTCAGCTGTGGACGCAGTATTAAATCAATCAATTTGCATCCTTGCGAGAGTGGGGTTGTCCCTTTTTGTTCCAGCGCACTATTAATGTATGCCGGCTTAATAGAGTAAGATGAAGCAAACGCAATCAAACCGTCCCTATATTCTTTCTTCTTTTGAAGCAATTCATAGCGGTATGAATTGGCCAACCCAAGCTCGTACGCTTTAGGGGTGAGTCGCATATCCGCATCGTCTTGACGCAGTAGGATGCGATATTCAGCCCTGGATGTAAACATGCGGTAAGGCTCATCTACACCTTTTGTTACCAAGTCGTCTATCAATACACCGATATAAGCTTCGTTGCGCCCCAATGTAAAAGGACTGCCGCCGTGGCAGCGAATATGTGCATTGATACCCGCTATTAAGCCCTGCCCTCCGGCCTCCTCATAGCCGGTAGTTCCATTTATTTGTCCGGCAAAGTAGAGGTTTTTTATCAACTTTGTTTCCAGCGTATGCTCCAGTTGTGTCGGATCAAAGAAATCATATTCAATGGCATAACCCGGGCGGAATATCTGTACATTTCTAAATGCCGGAATTTCTTGCAAAGCTTTTAGTTGAATAGGTAAGGGTAGGGAAGAAGAAAATCCATTTAAATAATATTCTTGCGTCGATTCTCCTTCGGGTTCTAGAAATAATTGATGCTGTGTTTTATCGGCAAACGTCACAATTTTCGTTTCTATACTGGGGCAATATCGGGGTCCTATACTCTGTATTTGCCCATTATATAGCGGTGAATCGGGCAAACCTTGCTCCAAAATTCGATGTGAAGCCTCGTTGGTGAAAAGTGTCCAACAACTGAGTTGTTTTAGTTTACGGCTCACCGTATCTAAATAAGAGAAAGTATGAAAGTCATCATCTCCGGGTTGTTCCGTGGTCAACGAAAAGTCTACGCTTCGTGCATCTATACGCATGGGCGTACCGGTTTTCATGCGGTCAGAGCGGAAGCCTAGCGAGCGAAGTTGTTCGGTAAGCCCATACGACGAGGGTTCAGAAAGTCGTCCTCCTTCCATCTGTACACGCCCAATATGGATTAAACCATTCAAAAATGTTCCGTTGGTAAGTATAACGGTTTCGGCATTAAAGGTAACTTGCATACCTGTTTTAACGCCTTTCACCACTCCTTTTTCAATCACTAGTTCGGTAACCATGTCCTGCCAGAGATTTAAATTAGGTGTGTTTTCTAATGTTTCTTTCCATGCTTCAATAAATTTAGCACGGTCACTTTGAGCGCGAGGACTCCACATGGCGGGTCCTTTGCTTCGGTTCAACATACGAAACTGGATAGCCGTTTCATCGGTAATAATACCCATATAACCGCCCATAGCATCTATTTCGCGCACAATTTGACCTTTGGCTATTCCCCCAACAGCGGGATTACAGCTCATTTGTGCGATTTTGTTCATGTCCATGGTGATTAAAAGGGTGCTTGAACCCATGTTGGCTGCTGCAGCTGCTGCTTCACAACCGGCATGTCCGGCTCCCACTACAATCACATCGTAGGTGAATTTCATCTTATTTATGCTTTCTTTTGAATGTTATTTTTTTCTATTTCGTCCATTTCATCGAAAAGAATACGAAGGGCTTTCTCTTCTTCTTTTCGCATTTGACGTTCGTCTTCTTCACTGAGGTCATCTATTCCGGACAAGTGAAGTATGCCGTGTATAAGAACCCGGTATAGCTCGTGCATGTATGGAACTGAATATTTTTCCGCATTACTCCTGACGGTATCTATACTAATAAATATATCACCGCTGATAAGGTCGTTTTCTGTATAGTCGAATGTGATGATATCTGTATAATAATCGTGTTGTAAATATTGATTGTTTATTTCCAATATCTTCTCATCTGAACAAAAGATATAGGCAATATCGCCTGTTTTCTTTTGATGGTAGGCAGCTACTTTTTTTATCCATCCATTAATTATTCTTCTACGAATAGTCGGAATAGATACATCTTCTTTATGATAGGTGATAGCCATGTTTTAATAATATAATCGTTATCCAAAAAATAAGTAAGCGACGAAAATCGCAGCTAACGCACCGGCTACATCAGCCAGTAAGGCAACGGGAACGGTATAGCGGGTGTTTTTAATGGCCACACTGCCATAATAGACCGCTACGATATAAAATACCGTATCAGTAGCACCTTGTGCCAATGAGGAAAGTCTGCCTACAAACGAATCTACCCCGTATGTATTCATAGCATCCAACATCATACCTCTCGAACCACTTCCACTCAAGGGTTTCATGATCATGGTAGGTAAAGCGCCTACAAATTCAGTGTTGAAGCCTAACGAACCTACACACCAGGCTATTCCATCAATTAGGAAATCCATAGCTCCTGAAGCCCTGAACACGCCAATTCCAACCAATATAGCCACTAAAAACGGAATGATTTTTACGGCTGTCGTAAAACCTTCTTTTGCACCTTCAATAAAGGCATCGTACACATTTATTTTTTTGCGTATACCACTGACTATAAATCCACAAATAATGGAAAAAAGGAGTGTGTTGGCAAAGACCGTCGAATATACATTTATCTGTTCGTTGGTTAATTGGTTGAATAAGATGATTACACCTCCTAAAAACAGGATTAAACCACCAAAGAAAAACAATAAATTCTTTTGTAAGATATTGATTTTCTGCATAAAACAGACTGAAAGGATCGCTACTAAAGTGGCAATACTGGTGCATATCAATATCGGAAGAAACACATCCGATGGATTGGCTGCTCCGTATTGTGCTCGATACATCATGATGGTAATGGGTATGATTGTTAGCCCTGATGCGTTGATACTCAAGTACATAATCATTGAGTCGCTCGCAGTATCCTTTTTCGGATTCAATTCTTGCAGTTCTTGCATAGCCTTCAGCCCGATGGGAGTAGCCGCATTATCCAGGCCTAGTAGGTTGGCAGAGAAATTCATAAATATAGAACCCGATGCCGGATGATCTTTCGGAATATCCGGAAACAGCTTGGTAAATACAGGCGATGCGAATCGGGCAAATGCTTGTATAAGTCCACCTTTTTCACCAATTTTCATAATCCCTAACCAAAGAGATAAGATGCCGGTCAAACCGATGGATATTTCAAAACCTTGTCTGGCCGAGGCAAAAGTAGAATTGATGATTTCCGTAAATACCTCAACGTCTCCGAAAAACACCAGTTTAGTAAATGCAACAACCAAGGCTATTACAAAGAAGGCAATCCATATATAATTCAGTACCATACCCTTTCCTTTCAGCATGCAAAAATACGAATTCTTAACTGATTATGATTCAATGATAAGTATATTCTATGTTTTTCTTTACCTTTACCTATCAATAAATGCCTTACTGTGATGTATATACCTGATTCGCCCATCGTTGTTTTAGCACCCGATTCTTTCAAAGGTTCGCTGTCTGCCACACAGGTTTGTGAGTGCATGCAGCGAGGTGTTTTGCGGGCAATTCCGCATGCGCAATGCCTATTAAAGCCCATGGCTGATGGGGGTGAAGGGACGGTTGAAGCATTGGTGACGGTATCCGGAGGGATATTCCGCTCATTGGAAGTTATCGGACCCCTAGGTTCTCTCATGCATTCAACCTATGGTATATCACCGGATGGGCAAACGGCTTTTATAGAAACGGCAGCTGCTTCCGGATTTCAATTTTCTAATCGCACTTCATCCGACCTTTTACAGGCTACGACCCAAGGTACCGGGCAACTGGTCTTGGACGCATTGAATCAAGGTGTTCGGCATATCATCCTTGGTTTAGGGGGAAGTGCTACCAATGATGGGGGAAGTGGGTTCTTACAAGCTTTGGGAGTGCGCTTTTTAGATAAGTCCGGCGCTGAGTTAGCTCCCGGTGGTGCTGCATTGAGTCAACTGTCTGTGATTGATACAACCCATATCGACCCGCGCTTATCACAAGTGACTATTCAGATAGCGGCGGATGTCACCAATCCGTTGTTAGGAGCCAATGGGGCTTCTGCTGTTTATGGACCACAAAAAGGGGCTTCTGCTGAAGATGTCCAACGTCTGGATGATGCTTTATTACATTATGCAAACCTGGTTATGTCAAAGACCGGTACCGATTATACCTCATTTCCCGGTGCAGGAGCAGCCGGAGGACTGGGATTTGGATTACTTAGTTTTACGCAAGTATCCATCACCCCCGGAGCAAAGTTGATAGGTGAATATATGGGTCTACCGGAAGCTATCCGTCAGGCCGATATCGTGTTTACCGGCGAGGGACGTATAGATCGGCAAACCTTATCCGGAAAAACAGCATCCCGTGTAGCTGCCTGGGCTATGGAGTTTGGAAAGCCTATTATTGCCTTTGGTGGAAGTGTCGAGGATAGTTCTTCGGATGTGTTCGGTCAGGTCTTTACCCAAACCCTCTCAATTACTCCACCGGAAATGGCCCTCTCAATGGCCCTCTCCCAAGCTCCTCAATTATTAGAACAAGCCGTCTATACATTCTGCCGCTCGCTCTCTTAGCTATTGCTCTGGTTGTCATTGTATAGTCTTGCAGATAGCGTTTTATTCCACCAGCCCCCCTAGACCGTCAT